>JBQCHW010000226.1:0-14127 GCA_051954315.1 Solirubrobacterales bacterium | reverse complement strand
GGTTCGGCAGCACGCCGACGTGGAGCATGTCCGGGTTGGTGAGGACGAGGTTCGCTTTGCGCCGGATTGCCGGGCGCTCCTCGCGCGGCGTGTCGCCGTCGTAGATCGCCTCGCGCAGGCCCGGGGGGCGCAGGCGGGCGAGCGCGCGCGCCTGGTCCTGGGCCAGCGCCTTGGTGGGGTAGAGATAGAGCGCCCGGTCTTTGGGACGGGAGGCGATCGAGTTAAGCACCGGCAGGTTGAAGGCGAGGCTCTTGCCCGAGGCGGTGCCGCTGGTGATCACCAGGTTCGAGTCCTCGGCCAGCTCGAAGGCGCGCAGCTGGTGCGTGTAGAGGGAGTCGATGCCGACCCGGCCGAGGGCGTCCCGCAGCCCCGGGTGCAGCTCCACCGGCAGGGGCGCCGGCCGCGACCGCCGCTCCTCTTCGGATGACTCGGCGACGATTCGCCCGTCGCGGCGGGCGGAATCGATGGCGACTGCCCAATCGCTTGCGAGCAGCGACCCGCCGCGCGCCATCAAGCGGCGCTCCCCACCGGGCGGCAGATCTCGGCGGCCACGTGCATCGCCTGCAGCGAGCTGCGGTCATGGATGCGGAGGATGTCGGCGCCCTCTCGCACTGCCAGGGTCACGGCGGCGACCGTCCCCCACTCGCGCTCGCTCGCCGGCAGCCGCTCGTCCCAGGATCCGGCGAGCACCGCGCCGATGAAGTCCTTGCGCGAGAGGGAGACGTAGAGCGGCAGCCCGAGCGCGCGCAGCTCACTGAGCCGCCGCAAGATCTCGAGGTCCTGCTCGGGGCTGAGGTCGAAGTCGAGTCCCGGGTCGATCGCGATCTGCTCCTCCGCCACCCCAAGCTCCCGCGCCAGCTCGACTCTCCCTTCGAACCAAACGCGCAGGTGGTCGACGACGTCGTCGTACTCGCGCCAGGGCCGGTCGACCCGCGGCGGCCCCTCGATGTGCATCAGCACGTAACCGCATCCCGTCTCGGCGACCAGCTCGAACATCTCCTCCGAGCCGCCGGAGATGTCGTTGACGACCACGGCCCCCGCCTCGAGCGCTCGCCGCGCCACCTCGACCGCGAACGTGTCGGCCGACACCGGCACATCCCGTGGTTCTTTTGTCGTGTCTGAGCCGACAAAGGAACCACGCGATTGGCGCACGAGCCCTTCCACCGCCGGGACCAGCGCTGCGGCCTCGTGCTCGGGCGCCACAGGCGGCCCCGCTTTCGCCGCCACGGCACCGAGGTCGAGCATCTCGAAGCCAGCCTCGGCCAGCGCCAGGCCGTCGCGCACCGCCTGCTCCGGCGTGCCGCTGCGGGCGCCCTCGAACATCGAGTCGACGGTGACGTTGACGATCCCGGCGCCGAGGGGCCGCGCCAGGTCGAGGGTCCGGTCAGCCAGCCTCCAACGCACGCCCGCTACGGTAGCGACCGCGCCAATGCCGCTCGCCTGCGTCTACACCGACCTCGACGGGACCCTGCTCGGGCGGGGCAGCTCGCTGTTCCGCGACGCCGAGGGCGGCTTCAGCCTGGCGCAGGCGCGAGCGCTCGAGGCCTGCCATCGGGTCGGCGCCGAGGTCGTGATCATGTCCGGCCGCCGCGAGCCGCAGGTGCACGAGGCGGCGCGGCTGATGGGCCAGACCTCCTACATCTACGAGGCCGGCTGCGCCTTCGCGATCGAGGGCGAGACGACGCTGATGACCGGCGCGATGGCGCCGAACGAGGACGGGACGATCTACGAGCAGATCGAGGAGCGCGGGATCCCGAAGCTGCTGTTCGAGCACTTCAAGGGGCGGCTCGAGTACCACTCGCCCTGGCACCACGGCCGCGTCCTCTCCCACCTCTTCCGCGGCAAGGTCGACGTCGAGGAGGCGAACGCGCTCCTGCACGAGCAGGGCTCCGACGACCTGCGCCTGCTCGACAACGGCGCGATCGGGCGGCCGATGCCGACCGTCGAGGGCCGCACCCACGCCTACCACCTTGTCCCGAAGCAGGTCAGCAAGGCGGCGGCGGTCGCCGGCCACGCCCGCGCCCGCGGCTACGACCCAGCCGACTGCATCGCCGTCGGCGACTCGGTCGAGGACCTCGAGGTCGCCGCCGCGGTCGGCCGCTTCTTCGTCGTCGCCAACGGCCCCCGCAACGACGAAGGCCTGCGTGCCGCCCTCCCCGCCTGGGACAACGTCACCGTCACCGAGGGCGAGATGGGCGAAGGCTTCTACGAGGCGGTCGTCTCCAGCCTGATGGAAGCCCGATAACTGCGCCAACAGGCCGATTCCGGGACGAAATCGGCCTGTTGGCAGGTGGGTAGACTCGAACGCATGGACGCGCACGCGACTGTCGCCGAGCAGGAGTACCTGGAGATCATGTTCTGGCTCGAGGAGGCCGGGCTGCCGATGACCGGCGCCAACATCGCCCGGGCGATGCAGCTCTCGCCGCCGACCGTGCACGAGATGATCGGGCGGCTGGTCGAGGACGGCTACGTCGAGCGCAACCCGAACAAATCGCTCGCCTTCACCGACTCGGGCCGCGAGCACGCCAGCTACATCGTCCGCCGCCACCGGATGATCGAGCGCTTCCTCACCGACGTCCTCGGGATCCCCTGGGACGAGGTCCACGAGGAGGCCGAGCGGATCGAGCACGCGATGAGCCCGGTCCTGGAGGAGCGGATGCGGGCGGCGATCGGCGACGCGACGACCTGCCCGCACGGGCACCCGATCGTCGAGGGCGTGCGCGAGCAGGGCGCGCTGCTGGCCGATGTCGAGATCGGCGCCGACGTCGTCGTCCTGCGCTTCGAGAACGAGGCCGAGGAGCTGCTGCACTACCTCAAGCGGGCGGGCCTCGATCCCGGCCTCGAGGGCAAGGTCGAGACCTCCGACGACGAGCGCGTCGTCATCGCCTCCGCCGACGGCAAGCACGAAGTCAGCCGCAGCGTCGCCGAGACCGTCTCCGTCCGCGCCGACCCGGCCCCGCCGCCGCGCGCGGCAATCCCGGAGCAGCTTGTCCTCTCATCAGACCGCTACGGTCGATGAGTGGTGAGTTAGACCGCCTATAGCCGGTTTAACTCACCTATTGCGGGACGCTCATTGAGATCACGGCCTCGCCGGTCGGCGTCTCGCTGCCGCCCTGGGGCTCTTCGGTGACCATCACCGTGTCGACGCCGCTCATGTCGGCGACCGCCGTCTCCGCCTGACCCTTGCGGTCGGGGACCAGCAGCGCCGGCACCGCTTCGACCTTGCCTTCGCGCCGCACCCAGGCCTCCAGCACCTTGCCGGGCGGCAGCTGGTGGAGGTTGGCGAGGTGGAGCGTGCCGCCTTCGCCTTCCGGGACCATCTTCATCGTGATCCCGTGTTCATGGGCGACGAGGGGGCTGCCGCTGCCGCCTTCCCCGGAACCGTCCTTGCCGATCTCGTAGCCGGCGACCGCCGCGACAGCAAAGGCGACCACCGCAAGTCCGGTGGCGATCCGCAGGCCGCGGGTGCGGAACCCTTCGCGCAGCCAGGCCGGCATGAACCCGCGACGCTCCCCGTCCTCCGCCTGCTCCGCGGCGTCCGCCCGCACCTCGGTCATCAGCGTCGCCCGCAGCCCCGGCGGCGGCTCCTGCCGCTCGACCGCCTCCGGCAGTGAGTGCAGCGCCGGCTCGAGCCAGCGCATCTCGCCCTGGCAGCGTTCGCAGCCCTCGAGGTGGCGCTCGAAATTCGCCGCTTCGCGCGGCTCCAGGGCGCCCAGCATGTAGGCCGCCAGGTCCTCGCTCCACCGGTTGTGATCGCTGCCGTTCATGCCAGGCCCTCCGCTAGCTCTCCCCTGATCTTCTCCAACCCCAGCCGCATCCTTCCCTTCACCGTGCCCATCGGCAGGCTGAGGATCTCGGCGATCTCCGAGTGGCTGAAGCCGCCGAAGTAGGCGAGCTCGATCACCTTCGCCTGCTCGCCCGGGAGGTTGCCGATCGCCCCGCGCACCTCGGTGGCGGTCTCGCGCCGCAGCGCCTCTTCCTCGGTCCGCTCCGCCGCCGGCCGCTGCTCCAGCGCCGACTCGTCGTCGAAGTCGAGTTTCGGCGCTTTGCCGGCCTTGCTGCGGAGGAAGTCGATCGCCCGGTTGCGGACGACGCTGAGCAACCAGGAGCGGACGCTGCCGCGGGCGGCGTCGAAGCGGGCGCCGCTGCGCCAGACCGAGATGAACGCCTCCTGGGTCACTTCCTCGGCCGCGGCGCGGTCGCCGACTATCCGGTAGGCGTGCGTGTTGGCGGCGCCGCCGTGGCGGTCGTAGAGAACCTCGAACGCCTCGGGGTCCTTGCGACCGACCAGGGGCATCAGCTCCTCGTCGGCCAGCCGCTCCGCCTTCTCTCGCCGTACCGCCATCGTCTCGATCTTCGCCGCTCCGCTACCCGATTCCTAGGCGAGGAACGGTTCCACCGCCTTCAGCACCTGCTTTTCGTCCAGCGGCGTGTCGAAGGCCGCGGGCGCCGGTTCTTCGGAGTTCTGCAGCCGGATCGCGGCCGCATGGCGCGCCTCGACCTGGACGATGCTGCCCGCCGCCGTCAGCACTTCTTTGGACTTGATCATCGGGGCGGCGCCGTTGTAGGCGCTGACGCCGGTGTCCTCGAAGGTCTGTGCCAGCTTCAGGAAGCCGCCGGTGCCGCTGTAGGGAAAATCGAATTTCGGCTTCGCCACCGGCTTGCCGCCGAGCTTCTTGATCGTCCCTTCCAGCGCTTCGACATGCTGCTTCTCGTCCTTCGCCAGCAGGTTGACGAGGCTCTTCAGTTCCCCGCTCGCCTTTGCCCGGCTCTTCGCTTCTTCGTAGAACGCCGACTCCAGGTACTCGAGGGTGAGGGCGAAGTTGAGGATGTCGACGTCGCTGCTGCCGGTCATCGCCAGCGCCTTGCGGACGAAGGGGCCGACCGCGAGCGTGCCGTAGACGGCTCCCGCCGCCAGCGCGCCCTTCAGCAGCACCTCGCTGCGGGAGAGATCCTCGCTGTCCTCGTTGACGTGGACGGTCGCGAGCTCGGGATTCGCAAACTTGGTCTGGTTACTCTGGATTCTGTGGGTCATGGCGGTTCCTTCCTCTCGCGACGGCCTCAGCCGACGATGAACGGTTCGACGGACTCGAGGACGGTCGGCACGTCGGCGGGCACCGCGAAGGCGCCGTCGGGAGTGATCGATTCGCCCAGCAGCGTGTTCAGCGCCGCCGCGTGGCGTCCCTCGACGCTGTGGATCGCCAGCGCGGAAGCAAGGACGTCCGGGCTTTCGATGTTCGCCGCCTGGCCGAGGTAGGCGGCGGCCCCGAGGTTCTCCACCGTCGCCGCCAGTTCCAGCACCGACTTGGCGCTCTTCAGCGGGAATTCGGCCTTCGGTTCCGGCGCCGGCTTGCCGCCGAGGCTCTTCACCGCCTGGGTCAGCGCCTGCACGTGTTCGGCCTCCTCCTGGCCGAACTTGCGGATCGTCTCCAGGTCGGCGCCCTTGAAGAGGCCGCTCTTGACGACGTCCGCGTAGAAGGCGGTCTCGAGGTACTCGAGCGTGAGCGCGTAGTTGAGGATGCCGACGTCGCCCTTGCCGAATTCAGCGGTTTCGCTCTTGCCGCCGCCCGAGGACATCGCGGTCGTGCCGGTCGAGCTGCTGTCGCTGTCGCTGCCGCAGGCGGCAAGGAATGCGGCAAGCGCGGTGGAGCCGCCGCCGACAGCGAGGAACTTGCGCCTCGATTGGGGTCCTGCCAGCTGCTTGATGTCTGCCATCGCGTAGTCGCCTCCTGGTCGTTTACCTGCCCTGCCCTACGGGGGAGGCGACGCGGGTGGATCAGAATGCCCGGATGTTTCGAACTGCATCAAATTTCCGGGCCGGCAGACGGGGAATTTGATGCAGTTCGGGAAAGTGGGCGGAGGGACGCGTGGCGCGGCGCTGCTGACGCTGGGGTCGATCGTCTCGGTCCAGTGCGGGTCGGCGCTGGCGACCGGGCTCTTCGACTCGGTAGGGACGGCGGGGGCGGTGTTCCTGCGCGCGACCTTCGGGGCGATCGCGTTGCTGATCTTCACCCGCGGTGCGCCGCTGCGGGTGCGGGAGTGGCCGCACCGGGACGTCTGGCTGCTCAGCATCTCGGTCGCCGCGGTCAACCTCTTCTTCTACGCCGCCCTGGACCGGCTGCCGCTGGGGATCACGGTGACGCTCGAGTTCGTCGGCCCGCTCGGCGTCGCGGTCCTCGGCTCGCGGCGGCCGCGCGACGTCGTCTGGGTGGTGCTGGCGGCGGCGGGGATCGTCCTGCTCTCCGATGGCGGCGGGGGCGGCATCGACGGGATCGGCGTCGCGCTCGCCCTGATCGCCGGCTTCTTCTGGGGCGCCTACATCGTCCTCAGCGACCGGGTCGGCGCCCTCGCCCCGGGCCCCGGCGGGGCGACGATGGCGGCCGCCCTCTCGGCCGTGATGGTCGCCCCGCTCGGCATCGCCCAAGGCGGCAGCGATCTCCTCGCCGCCTCCACCCTCCTCACCGGCGCCGCCGTCGGCGTCCTTAGCACCGCGATCCCCTACGCCGCCGAGATGGAGGCCTTGCGCCGCCTCCCCCGCGCCGTCTTCGGCGTCCTGATGAGCCTCGAGCCGGCGGTCGCCGCGGCGATCGGCTTCATCGCCCTCTCGCAGGACCTCGAGGCGCTGGAAATAGTCGCGATCGGACTCGTGGTCGTCGCTTCAGCAGGCGCGCTGCGGAGCGCCGCCACTCCTGCCCCTCACGACTAGGCGCAGCCGGTTTTCAACACAGCGGGCTGTGCTCTAAATCGGATGCGCTTCGGAGAGCTACCGGCGAAGCTGCTCTAGCGCAGCCGCGATCCGCTTGACGCCCTCGGCGGCCTTGTCGGCCGGGACCGGCGCGAAGGAGAGGCGGAGGCTGCGCTCGCCGCCGTCGAGCATGAAGTCGGGGCCGGCGACGAAGGTGACGCCGTGGTTCTTCGCCGCGGCGAGGAGGGCGGCGGAGTCGGTGCCCTCGGCGAGGTCGAGCCAGAGGAAGTAGCCGCCTCCGGGGACGACGAACTCGGCCTCGGGGATCCGCTCTTCGAGCGCCGAGACCAGCGCGTCGCAGCGCGCCTTCAGCTCATCCTTGACGAAGGCGATGTTGCGGTCGAGCTCGCCGCTGCGGCACAGCTCGAGCACGATCGCCTCGGCCAGCATGTTCGGCGAAATGTAGGTCTCGTTGGCCTTTTTCGCCAGCTTCTTGATCTCCTCGCTCGGCCCGGCGAGGTAGCCGACGCGGACGCCCGGGCTGACCGTCTTCGAGAACGACGAAGCGTGGATGACTTTCCCGCCCTGGTCGAGCGAGAGCATCGTCTCCAGCGGCTCGCCCTCGAAGGGCAGCTCGCGGTAGGGGTCGTCCTCGAAGATCCAGAAGTCGTGCTCGGCGGCGAGCTCGACCAGGCGCCGGCGCTTCTCGAGCGAGAGCGTGCATCCGGCGGGGTTGTGGGCATTGGGGATGACGTGGGCGAACTTCAGCGGCCCCTCGGCAAGCGCCGCCTCGAGCTCACCGACATCGAGTCCGTCGGCCTCGAGCGAGATCGGCACCAGCTCGACCCCTAGCTGCTGCAGCAGGAGCAGGGTGCGGTCGTAGCTCGGCTGCTCGACGGCGACGCGGTCGCCGGGGCCGAGCAGATGCCCGAACAGCATCGCCCCCGCCTCGAGCGACCCGTTGGTGATCATCACCTGGTCGGCATCGAGATGCCCGTGCCGCTCCGCCACCCACTGGCAGAGCCCGGGATGACCGATCCCGACGCCATAAGAAAGCGCCGTTTCCCAGTCGGAAGCAAGCGCCCGCTGGGCCGCCTCCCGCACCTGCTCGTGGGGAAGGATGTCGGCGCTCGGAGCGCCGCGCGCGAAGGAGATCGTGTCGCCCGCCATCGGCCGCCGACACTAGCAACGCGGCGTTAGCCGGCGTCCCCTCCCGGGCATAGGAGAAGCGATGCGGCTCTCGCTGGGGAGAAGGGCGATGCTCGTGACCGCGGCGGCGGCGCTGCTGGCGGCTTTCGCGGCCGCGCTCCTGCTCAGCCGCGCCGATGCCTCGCGCGGGCCGAGCGCGAATCCGGCCTGGCTGATCCTCCGCCTGAGCGACCTCTCCCTCGGCTACCTCAACCTCGAACTGGTGGAGGAGCAGCACGACCACATCTATTGCTCGCGGCTGACCCATCCGGAGGACACGCCCGTGAGGATGGGGCGCTTCGTCGACCGCTTCCACCCGCGCGGCTGCCTCGGCGGCTACAGCCGCCTCTACACCCCGCCGGGCGAGGAAGAGGGACCGGAACTGATCGGCACCGGCTCCCTGCCGCTGCAAAGCGACGCCGCGGCCGATGCCGGCTGGAAGGTGGTGCCGGAAATTTTGGGGCGGCTGATGCCCGATCCGCCGCACGAGGTGAAGGCGAAGGAGCGGGTCGGCAAGGCGACGCGGCTCTTCCACGTCGAGGCCCCGCAGATCGTGAAGAGCACCGGCGATAAGCAGACCTTCCTCGTCTGGCGCTCGGGCAACACCCTGGCGGCGGTGTCGGCGATCGGCGACTCGTTCGCCGAGATCGACCGCCAGGCCGCGGAGCTAGCCCGGCTCCAGGACGCCCACATCCGCAAGCCCCTCTCGCTACACCCTCGCCGAACGCTTCGACGGCGAAGTCCCCCTCGACGACCCGAAAGTCAACCTGCCGGTCTACTGGCTGGGGCGCAACTTCCGGCCGAGCGGCGAGCTGCCGAGCAACCGCCTCTTCGACTCCTACTTCACCGGTAAGGCAACGCCGGAAACGCGCCGCAAATTCATCGGCGCCGAAGCCCCCGGCGCGCCGCTGACGATCCGCTACGCCAACATCTGGCTCACCACCTGGACGCCGGCCAACTGGCACGTCTTCGCCAACTCGGACACCGGCAAGACGATCACCAGCTGGAAGTGCACCCAAACGCGGACGGTGCCCCTTGCCGAAGGAACCGCGACGATCTTCGGCGGCTACAAGAAGGACTACAACCGCTGCCCGAAGAAGCCGCCGCGCGCCTTCACCGCCTGGGTCGACGTCGGTGGCGTCAAAGTCGTTGTCAACTCGCCTCTCGCCCCCGACTTCGTCGAAACCGTCAACCCCTACGGCTCCTTCGCCGGCATGGAAGCGATCGTCCGCGCACTGACGCTGCGCCCGAAGCGGTTCGCGTAGCGGCGCCGGGCTGGCGCTAGAGCGAGCGCAGCATCTCGGCTGCGATCTGGGCCGTCTCGGTCGGGCTTTCGCCAACCCGCACGCCCTTGGCTTCGAGCGCGTCTTTCTTCGCCTGGGCGGTGCCCGAGGAGCCGGAGATGATCGCGCCGGCGTGGCCCATCTGCTTGCCGGGAGGGGCGGTGAAGCCGGCGATGTAGGCGACGACCGGCTTCGAGACCTCGCTGGCGATGAACTCGGCCGCCCGCTCCTCGGCGTCGCCGCCGATCTCGCCGACCATCACGATCAGCTCGGTATCGGGGTCGGCCTCGTAGAGCTTGAGGATGTCGATGAAGTCGGAGCCGACGATCGGGTCGCCGCCGATGCCGACGATCGAGGAGTTGCCGGTCCCGGCCTGCTTCAGCTCGTTGCCGATCTGGTAGGTCAGGGTGCCGCTCTTGGAGACGACGCCGATCGGGCCCGGGTCGAAGAACTGGGCCGGGATGATGCCGACGTTCGCCTTGCCGGGCGAGAGGACGCCGGGGCAGTTGGGGCCGATCAGCCGCACGCCCGCCTCCTTCGCCTTCCAGTAGGTCGAGAGCATGTCGAGGACCGGGATCCCCTCGGTGATCGCGATCACCGTCTCCACGCCGGAATCGATCGCCACGTCGATCGCGGCGGCGGCGAAGCGCGCCGGTACGAAGATCATCGAGGTGTTGGCGCCAGCCTCGTCGACCGCTTCCTTGATCGTGTCGAAGACCGGGGTGCCCTCGACATCCTGGCCGCCCTTGCCGGGCGTGACGCCGGCGACGAGGTCGGTCCCGTAGGCCTTGTTGCGCAAGCCGTGGAAGGAGCCCTCGCGGCCGGTCAGGCCGGAGACGGCGAGCTTCGTGCCCTCGTCGATGATGATGCTCATGCGGGGCTCCCGGCGAGCTCGACGACGCGGCGGGCGGCGTCCAGCATCGTCTTCTCCTGGTGCAGGTTCGGCAGGTCGGCCTCGGCGAGGATCTTCAGCCCCTCCTCGGAGTTGGTGCCGTCGAGGCGGACGACGAGCGGCATCCCGAGGTCGATCTGCTGGGAGGCGGTGACGATCCCGTTGGCGATCTCGTCGCAGCGGGTGATGCCGCCGAAGATGTTGAAGAGGATCGCGCTCACCTTGGCATCTGACTTGATGACTTCGAGCGCGTTGACGATCGCCTCGGCTTTGGAGCCGCCGCCGGCATCGAGGAAGTTGGCGGGTGCGCCGCCGGCCTGGGCGACGACGTCCAGCGTCGACATGCAGAGGCCGGCGCCGTTGGCGAGGATGCCGACGTTGCCGTCCAGTTTCACGTAGGTGAGGCCCTTTTCCTTCGCCATCTGCTCCTGCGGGTCATCGACGGTGTCGGCGATCTCGGCCAGGTCCTGGTGGCGGAAGAGGGCGTTACCGTCGATCGTCACCTTGGCGTCGAGGGCGATGACGTCGCGGCCGGCGGTGACGATCAGCGGGTTGACCTCGATCAGGGTCGCGTCCTCCTCGCGCGCCACCTCGGCCAGCTTCACCAGCGCCTCGGCGGCCTCGTCGAGCGCGTCCTCGGAGAGGCCGGCGTCGGCGACGATTGCCCGCGCGTCGGCAGCGGTGAACTCGCGGGTCGGGTCAATGTGGCGTTTAATCAGGGCGTCGGGGTCCTCGGCGGCGACCGCCTCGATGTCCATCCCGCCTTTGGCGGAGACCATCGCCAGCAGCTTCTTCTCGCCGCGGTCGAGGATGACCGAGGCGTAGTACTCCTCGGCGATGTCCGAGCCGCCCTCGATCCAGACCTGGTCGACGCGGAAGGGCCCCTCGCCGTGGGGGCCGACGATGTCCATGCCGATGATCGCGTCGGCGTGCTCGCGCGCCTCCTCGGCGTCCTGGGCGATCTTGATCCCGCCGGCCTTGCCGCGGCCGCCGATCAGGACCTGGGCCTTGATCGCGCAGGGGTAGCCGATCCGCTCGGCCGCGGCGACGGCCTCGTCGACCGTGTCGGCGACCTCGCCGCTCGGCACGGGGATGCCGTGTTTGGCGAACAGCTGCTTGCCCTGGTACTCGAGAAGGTCCATGTCTTTAGAGGTGCGCTGCCGGGGCGCGGCGCGGAACCCTATCCGAATGACATAATGCCGCGCTCGCTCATGGCCCTCCCCAGTCTCAAAAACATCAAATGGGTTACCACCGACTGCTACGGAACCCTCATCGACTGGGAGAAAGGCATCGTCGAGGCCTGCAAGAAAGAGGCGGCCAAAGACGGTTTCAGCTTCGAAGAGGGGCCCTTCCTGGAGCGGTTCATGGAAGTCCAGGCCGAAATCATGGCCGGCTCCTACGAGCTCTACGCCGAGGTGCTGCGGCGGACGATCGTCAAAGTCGCCGGTGAGATCGGCTGGGAAGTCGAGCCCTCGCGGGCCCAGTTCCTGCCCAACAGCGTTGCCTACTGGCTGCCGTTCCGCGAGTCCAACGCGGCGATGGACCGACTCGGCAAGAAGTACGAGATCGGGATCGTCTCCAACATCGACGACAAACTGCTGGGGATCTCGCGCCGCCACCTGCGGACCGAACTCGACCTCGTCGTCACCGCCCAGCAGGTGCGCAGCTACAAGCCCGACCCGGTCCACTTCAAAGAGACCGCGCGGCGGATCGGCGGCAAGAAAGGCTGGCTGCACATCGGTTCCAACTACGCGACCGATATCGCCCCGGTGCTGAAAATGAACGTGCCGGTGATCTGGGTCAACCGCCACGGCGAGAAACTGGAAGGGCGCAAAGCCCCCAGCGCGACGGTAAAAAACTTTCGCGAAGCAGTGAAAAAGCTCGGCGCGTCCTGAGCGTCTTCTAGCTTTCACGGCGCAACTCAGGCGCGAGACGCCGGTTACGGGGTAGATCGCCCCGACGCTTTCCTCCATGCAGATGCTTCGAGCACAAACCAGTCCTTCGCGCGCGCTGTTCGCGCGGCTCGCCGTTGCGGCGGCGCTATTGGCGCTGCTGCTAGGCCTGGTCTTCGCCAACGCGCAGAAGGCCGGCGCCGCCTCGGCCTCCGCCTTCCCGCCCGAACACCCGAGCTTCGTCGTCATCCAGACCGACGACGAGACGCTCGATCAGCTCTACACGGTCTTCAACGCCGGCGGCATCGACATCCCGGCGATGCCGAACACGCTCTCGATGATCGCCGGGAAAGGGATCACCTTCAACCGCTACTACGTCTCCTACCCCCTCTGCTGCCCCTCGCGGGTCAGCCTGATGACCGGCCGCTACGCGCACAACTCCAACGTCCGCGGCAACGTCCAGCCCAACGGGGGCTACCTCGGCTTCAAGTCCCGCGGCGCCTTCACCCACAACATCGCCACCTGGCTGCAGGGCGCCGGCTACCGGACGATCCACATCGGCAAGTTCCTCAACGGCTACGGCGACGAACCGTACGACAACGGCACCGACGTGCCGCCCGGCTGGAGCGCTTGGCACACGGTCGAGAACGCCGACACCCACCACTACTTCTACGGCTACTCGCTGAACGACAACGGCACGATCGACGGGCCCTTCGGCGACTCCGGCAGCTGGGACACGCGCGAATACGGCGAACGCGACTACTTCGGCTGCCCGACGACGACGATCGAAGACAAACCCTGCCTCTACGAGACCGACGTGCTGACCCGGATCGCCTGGGAAGAGCTAAACGGGACCTCGCCCGAACAGCCCTTCTACATGCAGCTCGATTACACCGCCCCGCACGGCGACTTCCGCCGGCCGGCCGGGCCCGAGCCCGCCCCGCGCCACTACACCCTCTTCGACGGCGCCCCCTTCCCCCACGACCGCGAAGAAGGCTTCAACGAGGGCAACGTCAACGACAAGCCGCGCTTCATCCGCGAAGCGCCCTACCTGTCGCTGAACGACATCCACACCTACCGGGTCTACTACCAGAAGGCGCTGGCCTCGCTGCGGGCGATCGACGACGGGGTCAAAGTCATCCTCGACACCCTCGGGTCCCAGCACCGGCTCAGCAACACCTACGTCATCTTCACCTCCGACAACGGCTTCTTCTACGGCGAGCACCGACTGACCGGCGGCAAGTTCCTGGCCTACGAGCCGGCGACCCACCTGCCGCTGCTGATCCGCGGCCCGGGGATCAAACCCGGCACCGCGACCGGCGAGCTGGCCGGGAACATCGACATCACCCCGACGATCCTCGAACTCGCCAAAGTCACTCCGGACAAGAGCATCGACGGTACCTCGCTGGTGCCCTTCTTCCGCGATCCCAGCCTGCGCACCCGCCGTCCCTTCCTCTTCGAGTCCTTCGTCCAGACCGACGACGTCGAAGCCAACGGCGAACCGACCGCGCAGCGGGCGGTCAAAGAGGTGAGCGCGCGCCGCAGCGGCGGCGAAGCGAAGGCCTCGATCATCGCCCCGCCGAAGGACTACGAGGGAATCCGCCTCGGGCCGTACAAGTACATCGAGTGGCCCGACGGCGAGAAGGAGCTCTACGACATCAACAAAGACCCGAACGAGCTCAACAACATCGTCCGGGTCCCCAACTTCTTCCCGATCCGCGCCTTCATGCACGCGCAGCTGATCCGCCTCGAGGCCTGCGTCGGCCGCACCTGCCGCGAAACCGCCCCGCCCTTCCCGCTGACCAAGCGGGAGCAGCAGAAGGTGAGCAAGGAACGGCGCGAAGAAGAACGGCGCAAAGAACGCGAACGGGAAGAAAAGCGCCACCACAAACGCAAGCCCTGACCCGGGCGGGGCGCTTTATGCCCGCCTAGCGGGCAAAAAGGCGCCCTACTTGATGACTGCGAGGGTGTCGCCGCTGCTGACGGCGGTTCCCTCGGAGATGGGGAGCTCCTCGACCTTGCCGGAGCGGTGCGCGTTGATCTCGTTCTCCATCTTCATCGCCTCGATCACGCAGATCAGGTCACCCTCGGAGACCTCGGCGCCCTGCTCGACGGCGACCTTGAAGACGGTCCCCTGCAGGGGGGCGATCAGCGCCTCGCTCGAGGCACCGCCTCCGCCGCCGCCTT
>JBQCHW010000225.1:0-4514 GCA_051954315.1 Solirubrobacterales bacterium | reverse complement strand
CACCGTCGTCCTGCACGGGCATATCGACGTGGTCCCGGGGTACGCCGCGCAGTTCGTGCCCGAGACCTCCGGCGATCGGCTGATCGGGCGCGGGGCTTATGACATGAAGGGGGCGATCGCGGCGATGCTGCTGGTGACGGCGGCGATGCGCGATCAGGAGCGGGTGCGAGTGCGGCTGGGGATCGTCGGCGACGAGGAGTCCGAGGAAGACGCCGACCGCGGCTCCGACCATCTCGTCGACACCGGCTTCATCGGCGACTTCGCGATCACCGGCGAGCCGACCGACCTCCACATCGGGATCGAGGCCAAGGGCGTGCTGGCGCTGCGGCTGGAGGTGGAGGGGACGGCGGCGCACGGCGCCACCCCGTGGCTCGGCGACAACGCCGTCCTCAACGCGATCGACGTTTTCCGCAGTATCGAGTCGCTACCGTTTGCGCGGCACAGCTCGGAGCTGTTCGACCGGCCATCGATCAACCTGGGGAGGATCGTCGGCGGCGACGCTCTCAACAAGGTGCCCGACCGATGCGTGATCGACGTCGACATCCGCTACCTCCCCGGCCAGGACCCGGAGGCGATCCTCGCCGAAGTGCGGGAAATCTCCGGTGCCGAGGCGAAGGCGCTGCTGACCCGGCCGCCGGCCAAGGTCGACCGCGACTCACCCTATGTGCGGGCGCTGCGCTCATCGGCGCACCAGCACCACGACGGCGAGCCGATGAGCGTCGGTCGCGACGGCGCCTCCGACGCGGTCTCGTTCCTGCGGGTGGGGGTGCCGGCGGTCGAGTTCGGACCCGTGGGGGCGGGGCACCACGGCCCGGCCGAGTGGGTCTCGCTTTCTTCGCTGGAGACCTACCGGCAGGCGCTCGAGTCGTTCCTGCGGGAGATTCCGGACCGCCTCGATGAGTAGCGAGGGGCCGCTGAACGCGGGCGGGTGGTCGCCGAAGAAGCCGCCGCCGTCCGGCGACGGCGAGCCGGCGCCGAAGCCGAAACGCTTCTGGTGGCGCTTCGCGCTCGCCGCGGTCCTCATCGTCGCCGTCTCCGCCGCGACCACCGCCACCGCGAGCCTGCTCTACATCGACAGCATCGCCAACGCGATCCGGCCCGAAAACGACAAGCTGCAGAAGAAGCTGAACAAGTTCCTCGCCGACGCCGAGGGCGCTCAGACCTTTCTCATCATCGGCTCCGACAAGCGGGCCAACGAAGAGGAAGACCCCGGCCGCTCGGACACGACGATGCTGGTCCGGCTCGACCCCGACAAGGGCCTGATCTCGATGATGTCGATCCCCCGCGACCTCAAGACCGAAATCCCCGGCTATGGGACCGGCAAGTTCAACGAAGCCTATTCCTACGGCGGCACCAAGCTGACCCTGCGGACGGTCAAGTCGCTGACCGGGCTGCCGATCAACCACGTCGTCAACGTCGATTTCCTCGGCTTCGCCCAGGGCGTCTACGCGATCGGCTGCGTCTACGTCGACGTCGACCGCCGCTACTACCACTCCAACGAAGGCGTCCCGCCCTCCGAACAGTACGCCGAAATCAACGTCCAGCCCGGCTACCAGCTGATGTGCGGGAAGAAAGCGCTCGCCTACGTCCGTTACCGCCACACCGACACCGACATCGTCCGCTCGGCCCGCCAGCAGGGCTTCCTCACCGCCGCCCGCTCGCGGGTCTCGGTCAAGGACATCCTCCTCGACCAGGGCGAACTGGTCGAGGCCTTCACCGACTACACGACCTCCGACATCAGCGACGGCAAGACCCTGCTGGAAGTGCTGAAACTGGTCGCCGCCTCGCGCAACTCGACGATCAACGAGGTCCACTTCCCGGCCGAACTCGGCCCCAGCTTCGTCTACACGACCGAAGGCGCGCTCCATGCGGCTGTCCAGGAATTCCTCGGCGGCGAGACCGTGCAGGAGGCGAAAGCGGCCCAGCGGCGGCAGCGCGAAGAAGCGGAAGCCGGCCGGAAGAAACAGCAGAAGAAGAAGCAGAAGCCAAAGCACAAGAAGAGCAAGCCGAAGAAGCCGAAGGTCGAAGCGGTCAAGGCCGGCAGCGACGGTCTCGTCCCGGCGCGGGAAGCCGGGGAAGCCGAGGCGAAGATCGCCTCCCGGCGCGCCCGCGGCTTCTTCCCGATCTACTACCCGACGCGGCTGCCGGAAGGGGCTCGCTTCGTCGAAAGCAACCCCTACGAAAAGGTCGTCGATCCCTACCTCTACAACCTCAAGGACGAAGACGAAAACCGGCACCTCGCCTACCGGATGGTGATCGTCGACGAAGAGGACGACGGCGCCCACTACTTCGGGGTCCAGGGGATCCGCGGCTGGGCAGATCCGCCCATCCTTGAGGACCCGAGCCTGACCAAGACGATAAACGGGCGTGATTACGACATCTACGTCGACGGCGAAAACGTGAAAATGATCGCCTGGCACCGGGGGGACAACACCTACTGGATTTCCAACGACCTGCTGCGCTCCCTGAGCAACGACCAGATGGTCGGCATGGCGCGGTCGGCCGACGTTCTGATCAAGAAGAAGAAACCGAAGAAAAAGGGTAGGAGGCAGCCATGAGTGAGCAGCTGGAGCCGGTCGGCGTAATCGGGGTGGGCTGGGTCGGGCTGGTCACGGCGGCCTGCTTCGCCGAGCTCGGCCACGAGGTGGTCGCCCGCGACATCCTGCCCGAGAAGGTCGAGGCGCTCTCGCGCGGCGAGATCACGATCCACGAGCCGGGGCTCGAGGACCTGCTGCGGCGCAACGCCGAGCGGATCACCTTCACCACCGACATGGACGAGCTGCTGCAGGGGGCGCGGCTGCTCTTCGTCTGCGTCGACACGCCGCCGACCTACTCCGGCGACGCCGACCTCTCGCGGGTGCGGGCGGTGGTCCAGGAGCTGCCGGAGGATTCCGACCACGTGCTGATCATGAAGAGCACGGTGCCGGCGGGCACCGGTGAGTCGATCCGGCGCGACATGCCCGACCTCGCCTATGTCTCCTGCCCCGAGTTCCTCAAGGAGGGGACCGCGGTCGAGGACTTCATGCACCCCGACCGGGTCGTCGTCGGCTCGGACCCCGGCGACGAGGCTGCCGCCGACGCGGTCGAAGCGCTCTACAAGCCGCTCGGCGGCGAGATCCTCCGCACCGACGTCGCCAGCGCCGAGATGATCAAGCTTGCCTCCAACGCCTTCCTGGCGACGAAGATCTCCTTCATCAACGAGATCGCCAACGTCTGCGAGGAGGTCGGCGCCGACGTCGGCCAGGTCGCCTCGGGAATGGGCCTCGACGCGCGCATCGGCTCTTCGTTCCTGCGGGCCGGGATCGGCTACGGCGGCAGCTGCTTCCCCAAGGACGTCAGCGCCCTGAAGATGCTGGCCGGGAACACCGGCTACCACTTCCAGCTGCTGACCTCGGTGATCGAGGTCAACGAGCTGCAGAAGCGCCGCGTGGTCGGCAAGCTGGAGAAGCATCTCGGCTCGCTGATCGGCAAGCGCGTGGCCCTGCTCGGCCTCGCCTTCAAGCCCGACACCGATGACATGCGCGAGGCCTCGAGCCTGGTCCTGGCGGCGCGGCTGCAGGGCGAGGGGGCGGAGGTCGTCGCCTACGACCCGGTTGCCGCCGAGCGCGCCGCCAGCCTGCTCGGCTCGGTCGAGATGGCGACCTCGGCGATGGAGGCGCTCGACGGCGCCGACGCCGTCGTCCTCGTCACCGAGTGGCGCGAGTTCAAGGACCTCGACTGGGGCGCCGCCGCCGAGCGGATGACCCGGGCCCTGGTCGTCGACGGCCGCAACTTCCTCGACCCGGAGGAGATCATCGCCGCCGGATTCGAGTACGAGGGCATAGGCCGCCAGACCTCATCTGACCGGCGCATTCCGGCGTCCTCGTGAGCTCGCGTGCAAAGCACGCCACGCTCACTGCGTCCTTGGACTGCTTGATCAGCTGAGCTCTGGAATGCAGGCAATCGTTCTAGTTGGAGGGGAGGGCACCCGGCTCAGGCCGCTAACCAGTGACGTGCCGAAGCCGGCGGTGACGCTGGTCGATCGGCCCTTCCTCGCCTACGCGATCGAGTGGCTGGCGGCGCACGGGGTGACCGAGGTCGTCCTCGCCTGCGGCTTCCTGCCCGACGTCCTCCGCGAGGCGCTCGGGGACGAGGAGCGGCACGCGGGGGTGACGATCACCTACGTCACCGAGCCCGAGCGGCTCGGCACCGCCGGCGCGATTCGCTTCGCCGCCGACGCCCTTGGCGGTCGCCTCGAAGACCGCTTCTTCGCCCTCAACGGCGACGTCCTCGCCGACCTCGACCTCACGGCGCTGGCCCGGGCGCACGAGGAGCGCGGCGCCAGCGCCACGATCGGGCTGCACCCGGTCGAGGACTCCTCCGCCTACGGCCTCGTGCGCTGCGACGCCGAGGGGCAGGTGCTCGAGTTCCTCGAGAAGACGGGGGAGGAGGTGCCGGGCGAGATCAACGCCGGCGCCTACGTCCTCGAGCGCTCGGTGCTGGAGCTGGTGCCGCCAGGCCGGGCCGTCTCGATC
>JBQCHW010000224.1:0-3309 GCA_051954315.1 Solirubrobacterales bacterium | reverse complement strand
GGCTCGGCCGCTACCTCGACGCCGTCGGCGACGACGAAAACCCGCTGCAGGGGCTCTCACTCGACGGCGATCTCTCGCCGATGATCGCGACGGCGGAAAAGCCGGTGGCGGCGATCGACAGCGTCGACGGCTACGACCTCTGGTCCCGGGTCGGCGACCCGGTCGAAGGCGAGATGTTCCGCAGCTTCGCCAAGTTCGGCACCCTGCCCTCCGACTCGCCGGGGATGGCGCAGGTGCGGCGCGCGACCTACCAGACCGACAAGCTGCGCCAGGACCTCGAAGGCGTCGGCGACTTCACCAGCCCGGTGCCCTATCCGGACACCTGGTTCTCGCACAAGCTCGCCGGCCTCGCCGCCTACATCAACTTCGGGCTGCCGCTGCGAGTGGTGACGATCCGCGCCGCCGGCGGCTACGACACCCACGCCGACCAGGCCGCCGACCTCGAAAGCAACCTGCGCGAGACCTGCGACGCGATCCTCGCCTTCCAGCGCGACCTCGAGAAACGCGGCCTCGCCGACCGGGTGCTGATCGAGCTGTGGAGCGAGTTCGGGCGGCGGCCGGAGGAGAACGGCTCGCTCGGCACCGACCACGGCGCCGCCGGCTGCGCCTTTCTGATCGGCTCGAAAGCGAAAGGCGAGATGGTCGGCGAGTTCCCCGGGCTCGGCAACCTCGACGAAGACGACAACCTGAAGGTGACGAGCGACTTCCGGGCGATGTACTGCTCGCTGCTCGAACAGTGGCTCGGCTACGACGCCGAACCGATCATCCCCGGGGCGGGCGGCTTTGCCCGGCCGGTGCTGGTGAAGCCGTGAGGCGGGTGGTGGCGGCGCTAATCGCCGCCCTCGCCCTTGGCCTGCTCGGGGCGGTCGGAGCTTCGGGCGCGTCGGCGGCCGAATGCACTTGGCAGCGCAACTCGAAGCGGGTGGTCAAGCAGGTGCGGCGACATGGCCGCCTGCGCAAGGTGGTCCGGCACAAGCGTTGGTGGAGCTGCGATCCGGTTGCGGCCACGGCGCCAGCTCCCGCGCCGGACCCGCTCCCGGCGCCGACGCTGCCCCCGAGCGAACCGCTCGCGCCCGCCCCCGAGCCGGAACCCGAAGCCAACCGCCTCGCGGTCAAATCGGTCGAGTACTACTTCGTGCTCTCGCGCGCGACGGTGAAGGCCGGAGCGCTGACGGTGGAACTGAACAACCAGGGCGAAGACCCGCACAACCTCAACCTCCAGCGCGAGGACGACGCCGGCGAACCCCTGCAGATCGAAGAAACCGACTCCCTCCAGCGCAACGTCGCGACGTTCGTCCTCCCGCCAGGCACCTACCGCCTCTGGTGCTCGCTCCCTGAACACGAGGAACGCGGGATGCACACCACGCTCGTCGTCGAATAAAGACGAGTCCGTCGAAATGCGTCGAATAGGCGCAATTTCACGGACTCGCCTTACACGAGCGGTTTCGGTTTGCCGATCGTTCCGACCTCGGCGATGTCGCGGCGGAACGGGAGGCCGGCGCTCCAGTCGAGGACGGCGCGGAACTTGCGGGCTGCGCCCGGGATCTGGCTCATGTGGTAGGTCCGGGCCATCCACCAAGCGGGGAAGCCGCGGAAGGTGCGGTCGCCGATCCGGCCGACGGCCTTGTAGCGGCCGAGGTTGACGAAGCTAGCTTCGCTGCGGTAATCGAACGGCTTGGGGGAGCCGATCCCGAGCTCGGCGGCGATGTTGCGGGCGGCGACTGGCCCCTGGCGAACCGCGTGCTGGGCGGTCGGCGGGCAGGTGCCGCCGCGGGGATCGGGGGCGGCGGCGCAATCGCCGATCGCCCAGACCGAGTCCATGCCCTGCACCCGCAGGTAGGAGTCGACCGGAACCCGGCCGCGCTCGTCCAGCGGCACGTTCAGCTCGCTGAGGATCGGCTGCGCCTTCACCCCGGCGGTCCAGACGACCGTGCGGGTCGGCAGCACCTCGCCGGTCGAGAGCCGGGCGGTGTCGGCGGTGACCTCCTCCAGCGTCGTCTGCAAGCGGATGTCGATGCCGCGCCCGCGCAGCTCCCGCAGCGCGTACTCGGCCAGCTCGCGGTCGATCTCCGGCAGCACCCGGTCGCTGGCCTCGACCAGGACCCAGCGCATCCCGTGCAGGCGGGCGCGCGGGTAGCAGTCCATCGCGTCGGCGGCGAAATCCTGGAGCTCGGCCAGCGCCTCCAAGCCGGCGTAGCCGCCCCCGACGAAGACGAAGGTGAGCAGTTCTTCGCGCCGCCGCGGGTCCTCGGTCGCGTTCGCTTCCTCCAGCGCCTCGACCACGTGGTTGCGCAGGTAGATCGCGTCGGCGAGGCTCTTGAACCCGACCGCGTGCTGGGCGAGTCCCGGCACCGGCAGCACCCGCGAAGTCGAGCCCAGGGCGAGCAGCAACTGGTCGTAGGGCATCGTCTCGGTTTCGCCGTATTTCGCCCGCAAGGTGACCGTCTTCGCCTCCGGGTCATGCCCGACGATCGCCCCGATCCGCAGATAGGTCCGTTTCAGCATCTCCCGCAACGGCGTCACCACATGCCGCGGCTCCAAGGTCCCTGCCGCCGCCTCCGGCAGAAACGGCGTGTAGAGCGCAAAGTTCGTCTCGTTGACCAACGCCAGCCGAGCCGACTGCTTCGGCATCACCCGCTCCAGCTCATGCGCAGCCGCCGCCCCGCCGAACCCACCACCCGCGATCACGACGTTCCAGGCCATGACCTCAACCTAGCACGCTTGTAACACGTTGTTACAAAGTCACAACTGCAACTTCGGACGCTCCAAGAGAGCCCCTTCACTCGTTCCAGATGCGTGATCTTCTGCGCGTGGCAAGCGAAAAGCTACAACCTGCATGGCGAAACGATGCACGCTGAACATGGATCTAGAACACAAGCTAAGAAAACGTAGAGGAGACTCGTAAAACCTTCCCACCTAGCGTCGCCTCTTTTCGAGCGAGGCAGAAAGCCCTTCTCAGTGCCGCGTAAAACCGCCCCAAGAGAAGCGTCAAGGTTTACGACAAATTCTGTCCGATGCACTTAGCATCCTGCTCCGTGCATGTAGGTACGTGCACGGTTATAGCTCCGGTCCCGACCACGGAGCAAATCCAATGTCTCTGGCAACCCGACCAACTTCTTCCCCGCATAGCGGGCATGACTCGCCGCACCCAAGGAAAAGCGGCCCGCAGCCCTCGAAAAGATCGAGGACTACGGGCCGAACGCTACGCCGCAAGCAGCCCCGAGGCTTCCTCACCGATCTGGACATACCAGAGCGGGTGAGCAACCTCGGTACCAACCGCCGCAAGCGGCAACTTCGAATCCGCGTCAA
>JBQCHW010000223.1:0-3529 GCA_051954315.1 Solirubrobacterales bacterium | reverse complement strand
GCCACAACCCCGGTATCGCACGGGCCGAGGGTTTCGCCGCGCACCCATCGCGCTTTGGGGTGGGTCTATTTTGTCTCTTATTGGTAAAAAATTTCGACAGGCCTATCCGTAGTGGGCGGCGACCTCGACCACGAGGCCGTCCTCGCCGACGCGCATCAGCTCTGCGGCGAGGAGGTCTTGCACCGAGCGGTAATGGAGAACGAGGCTGTCGATGCCCACCATCAGCGCGATCGGCTCGAAGCGGAGGTCGGGGAAGCGCTCAAGCGCGGCACCGAAGTAGGCGCGCAGCGCCTCCTTGCCTTCGAGGCGGCCATCGGCGCGGCCGGCGATCTCAACCGCGAAGGGCGAGACGAAGACGACGTCGTCGCTGTAGTGGGAAAGGATCCGCTCGAGGTCGTGGTCGTTCCACGCCCCGTACCACTCCTCAGCCAGCCGCTGCGCCTGGTCCTTATCCACGCGGTGATCCTCGCAGGATCAGGTCGGCGGCTTTCTCGGCGATCATGATCGTCGGGGCGTTGGTGTTGCCGGAGACGATCTGGGGCATCACGGAGGCGTCTACTACGCGGAGGTGGTCGAGGCCGCGGACGCGGAGGGCGGGGTCGACTACGGCGTCGTCGCCGGTGCCCATGCGGCAGGTGCCGACGGGGTGGTAGAGGAGCTCGCAGCGGCGGCGGGCGTCGGCGGCGATCGCCTCGTCGGTGTCGACTTCGGGGCCGGGGAAGAGCTCGCGGCCGACGACCTCGGCGAGGGCGCTCTCGGCGGCGATCTCGCGCGCTAGGCGGACGCCGGCGACGAGGGCGTCGACGTCCTCCTGCTCGGAGAGCGAGTTGGTGAGGATGCGGGGCTTCGCCGCCGGGTCGGCCGAGCGTAGGCGGACCCAGCCGCGGGCCTTCGGTTTGACCAGGACTGGCCCGCTGGTGATCGCGTGGCCGTCGTATTCGTCGAAGCCGTTGTTGACGAAGTAGGCGGGGCCGAAGTGGAACTGGAGATCGGGGCCGGGGAGGCCGGGGCGGCTGCGGACGAAGGCGAAGGCCTCGGCGACCGAAGAGGTCAGCGGGCCGGTGCGGCGCAGCAGGTACTCGAGCAGCGCCTTCGGGGTCTCGGCGTCGGCGAGGGAGCCGCCGCCGGGGACGTCCCAGACGCAGGAGACGTAGGGATGGTCCTGCAGGTTCTCGCCGACCCCCGGCAGCTCGTGGCGCACCTGCACGCCGTGCTCGCGCAGCTGCTCGGAGGGGCCGATGCCGGAGAGCATCAGCAGCTGCGGTGAGCCGATCGCGCCGGCGCTGAGGATCACCTCCCGCTCGGCCCTCGCCAGCTGGGCGCCGCCGCGGCGGCGCGAGTAGCGGACGCCGGTGGCGGCGCCGTTCTCGATCTCGATGCCGGAGACCAGGGCGCCGGTCACCACCTCGAGGTTCGGCCGCTCCAGCGCCGGGCGCAGGTAGGCGTCGGCGCAGCTCCAGCGTTTGCCGTTGCGCTGGGTCACCTGCACCAGCGCCGCACCGTCCTGCTCGGGGCCGTTGTAGTCGGCGATCCGCGGAATCCCGTGCTCGGCGCAGGCGGCGAGGAAGCGCCCGGTTAGCGGCCGCGGCGAGCGCTCGTCCTCGACCCGCAGCGGGCCGCCGGTCGCGTGGTACTCGGAGGCGCCGCGCTGGTTGTCCTCGGCGCGGAGGAAGTAGGGGAGGACCTCGCTCCAGCTCCAGCCGCTCGCGCCCGCCTCGGCCCAGCCGTCGTAGTCGAGTGGGTTGCCGCGCACGTAGAGCATCGCGTTCATCGAGCTCGAGCCGCCGAGCCCTTTGCCGCGGGGGATGTAGATCGAGCGGTTGTCGCAGAACGGCTCGGGCTCGGTCGCCAGGTCCCAGTCGAGCTTGGTCTTGAACTGCTTGGCGAAGGCGGCGGGGATCTTGATGTTGGGATGGCGGTCGCGCTTGCCCGCCTCGATCAGCAGCACCCGCACCGAGGGATCCTCGCTGAGGCGGTTCGCCAGCACGCAGCCGGCCGAACCCGCGCCGACGATCACGTAGTCGTGCGTCTCCACCCTGCGGCGAGTATTGCACCCGCGCCGAGGTGGGTAGTGGAGTAGGGGAAAGCTTCGGAAGGGAAACGATGGGCGGAGCAGGGAAACGGATTGCGCTTGCGCTGGCGGCGTTCGCCTTCGTCGGCATGCTGCTCGCGCACTCGATCGGGGCGAAGAAGGCGCTCTGCGGCGGGCGCAAGGCGACGATCTCCTCCAACGACCGCCTGATCCACGGCACCCGCGGGCCCGACGTGATCGTCGGCGGCCGCGGGCCGAACAAGATCTACGGGGCTGGCGGCAACGACACGATCTGCGGCGGCGACGGGCGCGACCGGATCTACGGCGGTCGCGGCAAGGACACAATCGACGGCAAGAAGGACGCCGACCTCGTCCACGGCGGGCGCGGCTCGGATGACGTCGACGGCGGCGCCGGGCGCGACCGCGTCTTCGGCGACAGCGGCAACGACACGGTGAAGGGCGGGCCGGGCGATCACGACGAGGTCAACGGCAGCCTCGGCGACGACGACGTCGACGGCGGCCGCGGTAACGCCGACGTGCTGGTCGGCGGGGTCGGTCACGACCGGGTCGACGGCGGCCCCGGCGGCCGCGACATCGCCTCTTATATGAGCGCCGGCGGACCGGTCACCGTCGACCTGGCGAGCGGGACCGTGCGGGGTGCCGAACAGGAGCGCCTGGTCCGGGTCGAGGACGTGCTGACGGCGCCGGAAGGCCGCCCCGGAGGAGTGGGGGTGCGGGTGGAGTTGGGCCGGGGGGCGCCCGGCTCGAGCCTCGCAATCACCGGTGGCGAAGGCGCCGATGCCGCCGCGGTCGGCTTCAGCAACTCTCGATACATCGTCTCCGCCGGGAGCGGCGCGCCGGTGCGGGTCGAGGGCGGCCGGGTCACCTCGATCAGCGCCGCACTCGGCTCCGGCGACGACCAGATCTCCTTCGCCCACTCGCTCTCGCCCAACGTCTCGGTGACGATCGACGGCGGGCCGGGCAGCGACTGGCTGCGCGGCGGCCCTGGCGGCGACACCCTCTACGGGGGCGACGACGGCAGCCCGGACGTGCTCCAGGGCGGCGGTGGCGACGACGCCCTCTTCGGAGTCAACGTCCTCCACCCGCGCAAGCCGAGCGGTCCGGCGACGATGCTCGGCGGCGGTGGCAACGACCTGATGGTCGGCGGCCAGCCCTGCGACGGCGACTTCTTCAACGGCGGCCCCGGTGCCAACGACAGCGCCTCGTTCGCCCGGGTCCGCAACGAAGGCATCGTCGTCGAAGCGACGATCAGGGGACCCGTCTCCGACCCCGACGCCCCTGGCTGCGCCGTCGGCCGAATCTCCCGCAGCACCGAGAAGATCGAGGGCTCGAGCGGCCCCGACATCCTCAACGGCTCGCGCCGTGACAACACCCTGCTGGGGCGCGGTGGCGCCGACCGCCTCGACGGCCGCGGCGGCAGCGATCGCTGCATCGGCGGCAACGGCGACGACAGTTCGCGCCGCTGCGAGTACGTCA
>JBQCHW010000222.1:0-3120 GCA_051954315.1 Solirubrobacterales bacterium | reverse complement strand
AAGTCGAGCGCCAAGGAAAGCGACCGCTACCAGTTCATGGAGAAGCTGATCAAGCTGCCGGGCTTCCGCTCCTTCGACCGCAACTTCGACCGCCTGCCCGAGTCGATGCGCTGGCTGGTCGAGAAGGTCGTCCACGACCCGGACAAGCCCCCGGCCCCGAAGCCGAAGCTCCCCGACGAGCTCTTCGAGACGATCCGCGGCCGCTTCACCGAGGACGTCGCCGAGCTGCAGAAGTTCGCCGGCCGCGAGTTCGCCGGCTGGCACGACTACAGCTGAAAGCAACCGGGCGGGCCGCGACTGGCCGGCCCGCCCACGTTCCCTAGTTCGTCTTCGTCACGGAGATCGCTGGAAACACCGTGGTGGACTCATTGATCGTCATCCCCCTCACCTCCTTCCGTGGGTTAGGGCCGAGACGTCCACCGAGCTTTACTGGATGACTCTCCAGCGTTCCGAAACGAGACTCGGAGTTTGCGCTAGGTAAATGCTCTGAATATCCTGTACCGATATCCGCACTTAAATCGGAGGATTTCGACCATGGGTAGAAGTTTGGGCAGGCAGAGCGGCGCGGTCGCCGAGCAGGAAAAAAGGGAGAGCAGTGTCCTCGGGCGACCGGCCCACGAAAAGCTCGTCAAGGGGCTCAGCCACCCCGTCAGGGTGGAATGTCTGACGGTCCTCACCAAGCGGGTCGCCAGCCCTCGGGAGCTTTCGGAAATCCTCCAGCACGACCTCAGCAACATCAGCTACCACGTCCGGACGCTGGACGAGCTGGGCCTGATCGAGCTGGTCAAAGAGGAATCGGTCCGGGGGGCGGTCGCCCACTACTACAAGGCCGTGGAACGACCTCTGATCTCCGAAAGCGAATGGGAGAAGCTCCCGCCCGAGGTGCGTAAAGCGATCGCTGCCTACGGTTGGGACCTTCTCTTCAAAGATGCGAGCGAGGCGATCGAGCAGGGGACCTTCGACAGCCGCCCCGACCGCCATTTGAGTCGGACCACCCTCCTCCTCGATTCGGAAGGCTTCGAGCGTCTAAGCGCGCGGATGGAAGAACTGCTCGAGGCGGTCCTGGCCGAGCAAGCCGCGGCGGCCGAACGGATGACCGAGTCCGGCGAGAAGCCGCTTCACGCGATCGCCGCCGCTGCGCTCTTCCCGATGCCCGATCCGGAGTAGAGGCGCGACTAAAGCGGCGCCGGCGGGGTAGCCTCGCGACGATGCGGCGGCTTCTCCCGGACCCCGGGCCGACCTCGGTCTCCGAGCAGCTGGAGGCCTACCGGCCTTGGGAGGAAGCGGCGGCGGACCGGCCGCTGGTGGGGATGAACTTCGTCGCCACGGTCGACGGCCGGGCGACGATCGCCGGGCGCTCGGGGCCGATCGGCTCCGACACCGACACGCAGATGCTGGTCGGGCTGCGCAAGCGGTTCGAGGCGGTGATGATCGGCGCCGGGACGATGCGGGTCGAGCGCTACGGGCCGATGGAGCCGCTGCTGGTCCTGGTCAGCGGCCGCCTCGACCTCCCCTGGGACGCTCCGCTCTTCACCGAGCAAGAGGCCGAGGTGCTGATCTTCACCGCCTCGGAGGCCGAGCCGCCGGACACGGCGGCGACGGTGGAGGTGGTGCGCCACGAGGGGGCGGTGAACCTGGGTGAGGCGCTGCGGCACCTGCGGCAGGAGCGTGGCATCCGCGCCCTCCTCTCCGAGGGCGGGCCCCACCTCCACGCGCAGATGCAGGCGGACGGGCTCGTCGACGACCTTTTCCTGACGATCGCGCCAAAGCTGAGCGGCGGCGAGGCGCCGCGGATCACCGAGGGATCGCTTCCGGAGGTGGTCGACTTCGAGCTCGCCTGGCTGCTGGAGGAGGACGGCGAGCTCTTCGCCCGCTACCGGCGGAGCTGAGCGCGGAGAGCCGATAGCGTTCCCAATCCCAGAGGACGAGGAGAGGAACGAATGGATTTCAACCCCAGCCCCGAGGTCGCACAGCTGCGCGAGCGCGTGCTCGACTTCATGGACGCGGAGATCTACCCGCAGGAGCGGGAGATCATGGAAGCGCTCGACGAGGAGGTCGGCGCCGGCGTCCCCTACCCGCGGAACCTGGCCGCGGTGCGCGAGAAGGCGAAGGCCGACGGCCTCTGGAACCTGTTCATGCCCGACGAGCGCTTCGGGCCGGGGCTGACGAACTGGGAGTACGGGCTGCTCTGCGAGGAGATGGGGCGCAGCCCGATGGCGGCGCCGATGGCCTTCAACTGCTCGGCCCCGGACACCGGCAACATGGAGATCCTCGCCGAGCACGGCACCGCCGAACAGCGCGAGCGCTGGCTCGAGCCGCTGCTCGAGGGCAGGATCCGCTCCTGCTTCTCGATGACCGAGCCCGAGGTCTCCGGCTCGGACCCGACGCTGCTGCAGGCGAAGGCGACGCTCGACGGCGACGAGTGGATCGTCGAGGGCCACAAGTGGTTCACCTCCGGCGCGGTCGGCGCCGACCTGGCGATCGCGATGGTCGTCACCGACCCCGACGCGCCCCCCTACTCCCGCGCCTCGATGATCTGCGTCCCCACCGACACCCCCGGGTTCAACCTGGTGCGGCCGATCTCGGTGATGGGGCACGACGGCGGCTCGTCGGGCGTGGCCGGGAACGGCTCGTCCGGCGCGGGCTGGCCGGGCCCGGGCGGGCGTTCCCCGGGCGGGACCTGGCCCGGGAGCGGTTCGGGGATCGTGGGATCGGTCATTCCTGCCTCCAGCCGCCGCGATCGACGGGCACCGTCCCAGCCTGCGCACGGCGCCCGCTGCGCAACACCCCCTTGACGCGACGGGACGGCACGCTCAGCCGGCATCCGTAGGCTGGAGGTGTGGCATCCGTTCTCAACATCTCGGCGTACCTGTTCACGCGCCTCGACGACGCCGTCGCGCTGAAGCCGCGGCTGCGGGAGCGTGCGGTCGCCGCGGGGCTCAAGGGCACGATCCTGCTGGCGGAGGAGGGGATCAACCTGTTCCTGGCCGGCGACCCCGAGGCTGTGCGCGGATTCGTCGCCGACCTGCGCCGCGATCCGCGGTTCGCCGCGCTCACCGCGAAAGAGAGCTGGTCGCACGCGCAGCCGTTCGGCCGCATGCTCGTGAAGGTCAAGCGCGA
>JBQCHW010000221.1:0-5591 GCA_051954315.1 Solirubrobacterales bacterium | reverse complement strand
GCGACGGTCGAGTGGGTCGACTGCAACCTCGGCTCGAAACTGACGATGAAGTACCCGTCGATCTACCTGCTGGGCCCCGAAGCCCACGGCGAGATCCTCTCGATCGCCTTCGCCGGCGACGGCCAGCACCAGGACGCGGGCGGCAAGATCATCCACGGGGCGCCGCGCACCTCGTCTTCGATCTTCTCCAAGTCGATCTCCAAAGACGGCGGCCGCGCCACCTACCGCGGCCTGCTCGAGGTCGCCGACGGAGCGAAGGAATCGCGCTCGAAGGTGGTCTGCGACGCGCTGCTCCTCGACGAGGACTCGCGCTCGGACACCTACCCGACGATCCGCATCGACGAGAACGACGCCGACATCGGCCACGAGGCGACCGTCTCCAAAATCGGCGACGAGCAGCTCTTCTACCTGCAGAGCCGCGGCCTCGACGAGGAGGAGGCTTCGAAGATGATCGTGAACGGCTTCATCGAGCCGGTGACGAAGGAGCTGCCGATGGAGTACGCGGTCGAGCTCAACCGCCTGATCGAGCTGCAGATGGAGGGCTCCATTGGCTGAGCAGGCCGTGGCCCTCCCCCCGCTTCCCGACCAGAAGACGAAGGGGTGGGAATTCACCGACATCTCCGGGCTCGACTTCGACGCCTACCAGGCAACCGAGGCCATGCCGGTGATCGCCGGCGGCGATGGCGCGACCGTGCTCGATCTCACCGAGGCAAGTGACTCGCGGCCGGAGTTGATCGAACGGCTCGGCGAGCTGGTGCCCGGCGACGACCCGTTCGTCGCCCGCAACGATGCCGCCGAGCGCAACGGGGTGATCATCCACGTTCCCGCCGGCGTGCAGTTGACCGAGCCGATCCAGATCGAGGTCCCGGTCAGCGCCGACGGCGCCGCCCTCAACTGGCGGACGCTGATCGTCGTCGAGGACGGTGCCGAAGCCGAGGTCTGGGAGCACTGGTCCTCACCCGGCGACGAGATCGACGCGATGCTCAACAGCGTCGTCGAGCTGAGCGTCGGCCAGGGCGCGACCCTGCGCTACGTCAATACCCAAGACATCTCCGAGAAGAGCTGGATCTTCGCCACCCAGCGCGCCGAAGTGCAGCGCGACGGCCGCCTCGACTGGGCCGCCCTCGGCTTCGGCTCGGCCAATGG
Source organism: Solirubrobacterales bacterium (assembly GCA_051954315.1). Classification (GTDB taxonomy): domain Bacteria; phylum Actinomycetota; class Thermoleophilia; order Solirubrobacterales; family 70-9; genus VAYN01. The sequence goes on along the minus strand of JBQCHW010000221.1, from coordinate 4,445 downwards.
CAAGGTGCGGATGGAGACGAAGCTCGCCGGGCCGGGCTCCGAGGCGCGGGTGACCGGCGGCTACGCCGGCGGCGCCGGGCAGCACCTCGACTTCGACACCCTGCAGGAGCACGCGGCGCCGAACACCAACTCCGACCTCGCCTTCCGCGGCGTCCTTGCTGCCGGCTCCACCGCTGTCTGGCGGGGGATGATCAAGGTCGACCCCGGCGCCCAGCAGACCGACGCCTTCCAGGAGAGCCGCAACCTGCTGCTCTCCCCCGAGGCCCACGCCGACGCGATCCCGGGCCTGGAGATCCTCGCCGACGACGTCCGCTGCACCCACGCCGCCGCGGTCGCCCAGGTCGACAAGGATCAGCTCTTCTACCTCACCTCCCGCGGCCTCGGCGACGAGGCCGCGAAGGCCCTGATCATCGAAGGCTTCCTCGAGTCCCTGGTCGAACGCCTCGCCGAGGGCCCGGTGCGCGACAGCATCTCCGAGGCGCTCGAAACCCGCCTCGCCGAGATCCTCTAGCGCCGCTCCTCTTCGGCGTCCTCCCGCGCCAGCCGCCGCTGGGCGACCGTATTGCGGACGATCGCGGCGACGACGATCAGGATCGGGATCACGTAGAGGATCCAGAGGTAGTGGCCTACATGGGCTACGGGCAACACGCCTCTCCCCTACCCGTTCGCGACCGAAAGCAGGTAGAGGCCGAAGCAGGTGAAGGCGACCATCACCGCCAGCATCCAGTACTGGGAGGCGGTGGCCTTACGGTAGTCGGGCCAGTAGACGAGGGCGCGGTCGTGGGCGAGCATCAGGCCGATCACGTGGCCGATCACCAGCGCGGCGACCTGGACGTACCAGATGGCGTTGGCGCTGAGGAGCTTGTAGTCGACTTCGTTTGAGACGGTGCCGAAGAGGTCGGTGTGGCCGGTGCCGAGCGGGTCGGAGAGCAGGTAGCCGAACTGGGCCTGCTCCTGGAAGACGAAGAAGCTGAAGTAGTGGGCGACCAGGTAGGCGAGGGCGATCGGGATCAGGGTGTGGGCGAAGCCGGTCCGCAGAGTCTTGAAGGAGGGGGCGCCGGGGACGGTGCGCATGCCGCGGACGCCGAGCGTGTAGACCGCGGCGACGGCGGCGAAGGTCGCGAGCATGAAGATCGTGTCGGTGAGGCGGAGGCCGGTGGTCAGCGCCATGCCGCGGTCGGTGAACCAGTTGAAGAGGCTTTCGATCGGGTCCTTGAAGGCGCCGTCCTGGGCGCCGTCGAAGCTGGTCGCGGCGATCGAGGCGATGACGACCGCGGCTGAGCCGGGCACGGTCGCCCAGCTGGTCGCGGCGGAGAAGGGGCGGCGGCGGTAGAGCTTGCCGTCGCGGGCGCTGAAGATCCCGAGCCGGCCGAACATCCCGAAGTAGACGGAGAAGGCCTCGCCGCGGTCGCACCACTTCTCGACCCCGAAGACGGCCATCATCGCCAGCGTGTAGACGCTGTAGACGAGGGCGGCGACGGCGACCGCGTGGGGTTCGATGTCGACCGAGACGATGCTGGTGCGGCCGTAGACGACCTCGATCCAGACGAAGGCGAGCATGCCGACGGCGGCGGGCCAGCGGCCGAAGCGCTCGGGGTAGGCGAGGTGCGCGGGGCGCTGACCAGCCACCGCGCTGAAGGCGCCCCCGGCGGCGCGGCCGACCGCGCGCCAGGGGTTGAAGGGGCGGAAGAGGTCGCCGAAGATCGCTGAGAAGAAGGGGAAGCCGAGCCAGCAGGTGACGAAGATGAAGGTGAGGGCGAAGTTGCGGTCGGGTGCTTCGGTGCCGCGCAGGCCGGCGTAGACGGCGACGCCGAGCAGGAAGACGCCGATCGCCCCGCAGAGAACCTGGGCGGGCAGGCTCAGCAGCGCAGTTGAGAGGCGCTCGCCGAGCGGGCGCCGGTGCTCGTCCTCGAACTGGGGCTTGCGCCAGGCCGCCGAGAGGGCGAAGAAGGAGACGATGAGGACGATCGAGGCCGCCCACGCGAACAGCCAGGCAGGGATCGGAAGATCCTGCCTGGATGCCAGCGCGTGAGCGAAGGGGAGGGTCAAGGTTCGACCTTGAGGTCGATGATCTGTTCCTTTTTGCCCTCGAGCTCGGCCTCGAACTCGCCTTCGATTTCAGCCGGGAGGTCGTAGACGACGGTGCCGCCGCCCTTCGGGACCTCCTTGGCGACGTCGTAGCCGTGCAGGTGGATCTCTTCTTCGAACGGGACTTCGACCTTGAAGTGGATCTGGTCGCCCTTGCGGTAGACGAGTTCCTGGATCCCCCCGACCGGGTGGCCCTGCTGGTTGACGACGATCGTCGGCACCTTGCCGGCGTCGGTATCGCTGCTGGAGTCGCTGCCGCCGCTGCTGAGGACGATCAGCAGGACCACGGCGACCACCACCAGGGCAGCGCCGATCAGCGCAGTTCTCGTGTTCATCTTTCGCTCCTTTGTTTCGCGGTTGCCGTTGGGACTACGCGGCAACCGGAGGCGGGCGCTGGGCCAGCCCGAGGGCGATCAGCAGACCACCGGAAGGTGCGAAGGAGCGCGGAGGCTTCGGCAGGGCTGCCCGCCGGGTGGCCTCGCGGCGACCGGAGTCACCGGGGCCCGCCAGCCTCTCGGAGAGGCGGACGATCGCCTCGCAGCCGGGGTAGCGGCCGAGCAGCAGCGTCAGCAGGAGCGCCAGTAGCGGCAGCGCCGGCAGCAGGAAGGTGGCGAGCTGGACCACGACGGCCAGGATACTGTCCCGCCTCAACCCGACCTAAATGCGACCCGGACCCAGCCCGCTCCAAATGCGCCCCGAACGCGACAACATCGCCGCCCCCGACCTCCCCGCCACCCTCGCCTGGGTCGGGACCGAACCGGAGTCGATGCCGGCGCTGACCGCCGGCGGCCCGGCGCTCGTCCACTTCGTCGAATACGCGCAGCTGAACAGCGTCCGCACCCTCCCCTACCTGGTCGAGTGGCAGCGGCGCTACCGCGAGGCGGGGCTGAGCGTGATCGCGGTGCAGGCGCCGCGCTTCCCCTTCGCCGCCGAGCCCGAAAACGTCGCCGCGGGCCTGACCGAGCGCGGGATCGAGTTCCCGGTCGCGATCGACGCCGAGCACGACCTCTGGGCCGCCTACGGCTGCACGGGGTGGCCGAGCCTCTTCCTCTGGAGCCTCGGCGGCGCCCTCGCCTGGGCCCACTTCGGCGAGGGCGAATACCGGGCGACCGAGGAAGCGATCCAAGCTGAGCTGCGGGAGATCGACGCGCTCCGGGAGCTGCCCGAGCCGATGGCACCGCTGCGGGCGACCGACGCCCCGGGCGTCCACGTCATCCCCCCCACCCCCGAGGTCTTCCCCGGCGGCTCGTACGAGCGTCCCTGGGTCGCGGGCGAGGACGGCGAGGACCTGGCGCTCGACTACCAGGCCGGCGGCGCCTTCGCGACGGTCGAGGGCGATGGCGAGCTGCAGGTCGAGATCGACGGCGTGTGGCGGACGCTCCCCAACGGACCTCCCGGCCTGCGCACCCTCGCCGAGCACCCTTCCCACGAGGCCCACAACCTCGTGCTGCGCCCGGCGCCAGGCGTCAAGATCTGGTCACTCAGCTTCGCCGCGGGCGTTCCCTGACTTCTTCAACCTTGACTCGGTAATAAGCGCTAGAGCGCGTCTAGTTCTTTGACGATCCGTCGCGCCTCCTTCAAGGCATCTGCCGCTTCGTCGTTGGCCAATCGAGCGTCGAGTTGATAATCCGCCTTCTGTCTCCTCTTCTTCAAGCGGAACCCGGTATCCGCGACAGCTCGCCTTCGCGCCTCACGCGCGACGTCGTGATCGGAAATGCCGTTCTTCAAGTGGTTCCAGGCGTGGTCGTGAGGGCTGCTCGACTTCCCTCGCGAATACGATTGCCGACTTAGATAGTGGGAGAGCTCGGAGAACGCCGCGTAGTAGGCCCGGCTCACGGCGCTTCGACGGAAGGGTTCGGTCGGCGGCTTTCCAGCGGCGAGCCGCTCTACGACTTTCAGCAGCTCGCGGCCCCTCATCACAGCCACGCCTCCTGCGCCGACCCGACCGGTACCGGTGCGATGAGGTGCACGTCGAGCACCAGATGGAGATTCTCGTAGCGGGGAGGGCGCCTCAGCCGCGAGCTCCCCTGACGGATCAGCATTTCGTGCGCTGCCACCAGTCGGAGCCAATCCTCGTCATTCTCCGGCGAGCCTTCAACCTGCAGAAAGAAATCGGTGGGCTCGAAGCGCACGTTCAGCGGGGCAAATGCAGAGACGGTGGCCTCCGCTCCGAAGACTGCGGTGACTCCCGTCAGCGCCCGATCAAAGAAGGCACCGCCTTCCTTGTGACCGAACAGCCATTTCACCGCTGGCCGACCCCATAGGGCGACGTTGTCGTCTGAGTGGTTCGCCTCCACCTTGCCATCCTATGGAGCCTCAACCGACCGGAGGAACCATGATCACCAAGCTCGACTTCA
>JBQCHW010000220.1:0-3146 GCA_051954315.1 Solirubrobacterales bacterium | reverse complement strand
CGCATCGGCGGCATCTCGGCGATCTACTCGATCGACGACAGCGCCCTCGACGGCCCGGTGAGGCGCGACATCGAAGATATGGAGATCCCCGTTCACATCTTCGGATTTCCGCCTGCTGACGACCTCAGCTCCCACCGCGGCCGCCTCGAGGAGATGGTCAGCTGGTCCCAGGGCCGCGACTTCGATGTCGCCCTGCTCAACACGGCAACGATCTTCACCGTTCCCGGCGCGGAGCTGGCGCAAATGCTGGGGATCCCCTATATCTGGGCGATTCACGAGAGCTTCCACCCAAGTGTCCTCTGGTCGGTGCTCTCGCCCGAGCTGCGTGGGCGCGCCGATGCCGCGATCGCCGGTGCCGAGGCATTGGTCTTCGAGGCTGACGCGACGCGCCTCCTGTTCGAAGCCAACGCCGGCCAGGCCCGCTGCCTAACCCTCCCCTACGGCCTCGACTTCGGCCCCATCGACACCTGGCGAGCTACCTTCGATATGCGGGCGGAGCGCGAGCGGGCTGGAATCCCGGTCGACGCCGAGCTTGTCGTCTGCATCGGCACGATCGAGCCCCGCAAGGCGCAGAACACCCTGGCGCAGGCTTTCGACCTGATCGCGGAAAAGCACCCCCGCGCCCACCTCGCCTTCGTCGGCGGCCGCAAAGACCCCGACTGCGAAGCACTGGAAAAGCTGATCGAGGCGCGCGGCGCGAACGGTCGGCGGATGCACGTGATCCCAATCACCCCGGACGTGCACAGCTGGTACGGGATGGCCGACCTCCTGGTCTGTGCCTCCGACGTCGAGTCCCTGCCACGAACGGTGCTGGAGGCAATGGCCTGGGAGACCCCGGTCCTGGCGACGAACGTGTTCGGGCTGCCCGAGCTGATTACCGACGGCGAGACCGGCTGGCTCTGCGAGCCGCGCGACCTCGAAGCACTCGCCGCGGGGCTCGACCGGACGCTCAGCAGCAGCCCCGAAGAACGCGCCGCCGTCGCCCGCGCCGCCCGCGCGCTGGTCGAGACGCGACATTCTCCCGAGAAATATGGTCGTGAGATCGCCGAGCTTCTCGAAGCAGCCCAGTCAAGCCGAACGAGCTGAGATGACCCGAGTGCGCCAGCTGAGCCCGGCCTGGAAGTGGGGCCTCGTCGTCACTGCAGCGGCAGTCGCTCTGGCCATCCTGAATGTCTGGTGGGCCAGCCGTTACCGGCAGGGGTACCCGTTCGACATCGACGAGGCCGGTTACACGTCGTTCGGGCTGGTCGACTACCTCAGCCTCAAGTACGTAGGGCTTCATGGCTGGTGGAATGCGATCGAAGCCCAGGGGACCTTCGCCCCGCTGGTCCCGGCCATCACCTCACTCCTGGTTTACATCCACCCCGGTGTCCTCGACGGGTTCGTAACCCTCTCGGCCTTCATCGTCCTCTTGAGCTGGGCGGCCTATGGAATCGGCCTTCGCCTGACCGGACCGAAGCTCGGAGCGTTTGCGGCCGTGGTCACGGCAACGCTTCCCGGCACCTTCGCCTTTTCCCGGGAGTACATATACGCCCTGCCGACCGCGGTCTTTCTCGCGGCAAGCGTCTATGCCTTGATCTCGAGCGACGGGCTGCGTCGCTGGGGGTGGTCGATCGGCTGCGGAGCCGCGCTCGGCCTGATGCTGCTCTCGCGCACGATGGCAATCGTGTTCGTGCCGGGAGTTCTGGTCGCCGCGGTGATCGTCGCTCTGGCGCGGCGCGATGGTGACCTGCGCGCGCGCGCGCTCAACTTCGGCCTGCTCGTCCTCACCGGCGTCCTGGTGGCGGCGACCTGGTACGCGCGGAACTTCGGCTCGGTCTACGACTACCTGACCAATTACGGCTACGGGAAGCAGAGCAAGTACTACGGAGAGCATCACGCCTTGATCTCATGGGGCCGCTTCCGTTCGGTCGGCGAACGCTCGATCGCCGAAGACTTATTCGTGCCCCTGGCGCTCCTAGCGACTGTCGGGCTGATCGCCCTGGCCGTCCTCGCTTACAGGGCCCTGCGACCGGCCGAGACGCGACGTGTCACCCTGCGACGTTTCGCGGGCGCCGACTGGCTTAGTGTCGTGGTCGTTCTCATCGTCGGCTACGCCGGGCTGATGACCTCGCGGAATGGCGGCAACGGCTTCACCTTGCCGCTGACGGTTTTGGTGCCGCCGCTCGCGGTGATCGCGCTGCATAAGTTCCCCAGGGCAGCGGCCCCTGCCGTTGCGATCACCCTCGCCGTCGCACTCTTCAACGTCCTCTCTACCGCGACCATCTGGAGCGTCGCTTCCCACACGCGGCGGGTTGCGATACCCGGCTTCGGAGAAAGCCTGCCGGTGACGAAAGGGCAGCCCAAAGCAGTCTTCGGGCTCAGGGCGCAAGTCGACGGTCCCGAAACCATCTTTGCCAGCAGCGACACCGCATGGGTGCGCAGCAATGAACAGGTCGTCGAGATGCTGCAAAGCCTCTACGGCCCCCACGGAGAACCCCCGATCGTCGCCTTCGCATCCCGCAACCGGGCCTTGACGTCCAACTCCGTGCAGCTCGCCTCGCTGCTCGAGCATCACCGCGCCTTCCCGCTGATCCAGCTCGAAAGCGAACCCGACAACGATGTCTCCACCTACGTAGAAGAGCTCAGCGATTCACCGATCGGCACCGCCACCGCGATGATCAGCATCGTCCCCAACACGAACGACTTCCCCCCCCTCGTCGGCCAAGCCCATGCCGAGACGGCCGCCCGCCGCCTCGGTCTTCGCATCGAGGATCGGCTTGTCCTGCCCGACGGGCGGCAACTACGGCTCTGGACGGAGCCTGGCAACGGGCCCTTACGGGCCCGTTGATCACCAGGTCACGAGACCGATCGTGTCATCGCCGTCTCCGTCCCAGTCACCGACCACGGGCTTGAACTGAGAGCCTCCGTACTGGAAGGACACTTCAGGGTTCCCGGAGGAATTGAAGTTCCGGAGCAGCCACTGGCCGGTCGCCGGCTCGTACAACCCCACCGTGTCGGTGCCGTTGCCATCCCAGTCACCGACCACGGGGATGTACTGGGAGCCGCCGAACGGGAAGGAGTAGTCGGGGTTACCTGAGCTGTTGCTGTCGCGCAGTACCCACTGGCCGGACACCGGTTCATATAGCCCGATCGTGTCTTTGCCG
>JBQCHW010000219.1:0-3606 GCA_051954315.1 Solirubrobacterales bacterium | reverse complement strand
CCAGAGCAATACGTCGGCCAGCGCCACCGATACCAGCGCCGGCACCGCGGTCGCGACCGGGACCAGGAGGAACAGGACGATCGCCAGCCCGAGCCGGCGCCGGTTGACGGTCTGGACATGGCGATAGCGGAAGGCGACGAGGCCGAGCAGGTAGATCGCGACGCCGCCGAGGAGGGCGAAGGCGGGGACGTAGGCGAGCTGGTCGCCGTGCTCGGCGATCGTCACTTTCATCCCGAAGGCCATCAGCACGATCCCGGCGACCATCAACAGGTGGATGTAGGAGTAGGAGTCGCGGGCGAGCTCGTTGCGGACCCGGCCCTCCTCGGCTTCGCTCAGGCGCCGGGCCGAGATCAGGGCGACGACGTCGAAGTAGGTCCACCAGAGCGCCGCGGCGAGGAAGACGCCGAGCACGGCCGCGGCGCCGATCCCGAGGTCGAGCTCGCCCGAGGCGCCGACCCCGATCGCGACGATGCTCTCGCCGAGGGCGATGATCAGGATCAGCCCGTGCCGCTCGGCGAAGTGGCCGGGGACGAGCTTCCAGCCCTCCGAGCCGAAGAAGTAGGGGCCGGCCATGTCGAGGAAGATCGCCAGCGCCCAGAGGGCGCCTTGCGCGAGGCCGTCGAAGAGGGAGGCGAGGGCGAGGATGCCGACGGCGACCGCGGTGCTGACCGCGAGGCCGATCACCGACCGCCGCAGGTCCTCGTCATCGGCGCCGGCGATCATGAAGAGGGCGATGTGGGCGGCGCGGAAGACGCCGATCGCCAGCGCGAACGTGAGGGCGAGGTTGCCGAAGGCCTCCTGGACGCAGAGCGAGACGATCAGCAGCGCCGCCATCGCGACGAAGATCACCCCGCGCACCGCTCCCGCCTCCGGGTCGATGACGCTGGTCAGCCAGGCGTAGCCGACCCAGGCCCACCAGAGCACGGCGAGGATCAGCAGCCCCTGCGCCAGCCCCGACCAGCTCTGGTCGTGCGACATCAGCGCGGTGCACTGGGTGATCGCGAGGACGAAGACGAGGTCGAAGAAGAGCTCCAGCGGCGTCACCCGCTCGCCTTCGCGGCGCATCGCGCCGAGGCGATGATGCTGTTCGGTCGAGGCCTCCATTCTCGAATACTGTTGCGGATGTGGCAGTCGCACTAGTAACGGGAGCGTCGACGGGGATCGGGGAGGCGACGGCGATCAGGCTCGCCCGCGAGCCCGAGACCGAGCTGGTGCTGGTGGCGCGGCGCGAGGAGCGGCTGCGCGAACTGGCCGAGTCGCTGCCCTGCCGGGCGACCTACGTCGCCGTCGATCTCACTGATGAGGACGCGCCCGAGAAGATCCGCCGCCACCTCGAGGCCGAGCACGGCGGCCGCCTCGACCTGCTGGTCAACAACGCCGGCGCCTCTTGGCGCGCCAGCTTCGAGGAGGGCGGCTACGCCAACGTCCGCCGCCACATGGAGCTCAACTTCGACGCCGCCGTCCGCCTCACCGAGGCGCTGCTGCCGCTGCTCCGCAATTCCGCCCCGAGCGCGATCGTCAACGTCGCCAGCACCGCCGGCCGCGTCTCGCGCGCCCGCACCGGCTCCTACAGCGCCAGCAAGTTCGCCCTGATCGGCTGGTCGGACTCGCTGTATGCGGAGGAGCAGCCGCACGGCGTCCACGTCGGTCTGGTCCTGCCCGGCTACATCCAGACCGAGGGCTTCCCGGCGACCGAGCTGCGGGAGAAAGCCCTGACTCGGTGGATCGTCTCCAAGCCGCCGAAGGTCGCCGAGGCGATCTTCGAGTGCGGCCCGGGACGCAAGCCCGAGCGCTACGTCCCGCGCCCCTACGCGCTCGCCGCCCACCTGCGCATCCTCTTCCCGTCGCTGACCCGCCGCGTCCTCTCCGGCGGGGCGGCGTCGAGCCTGACCACCAGCACCGGGGAAGAATGATCTCGGCCGCCGCCGTCGCCCTGGTCGTAATGATCGTCGCGGCGGTGGTCGCCGGCCTCTCGGTCGTCCAGGTACGGCAGGTGAACCGCCGCTTCCGGATGCTCGACGAGGTCTCGCGGATCCCCGACGAGGGCGGCTCGCTGGACGAGACCCTGGCCGCGATCGCCGAGATCGTCGTCCCCGAGTTCGGCGACATGTGCGCGATCGACGTGATCGAGGAGGACCGCGTCCGCCGCGCCGCGGTCAAGGCCAGCGGGCCGAACGCGGCGGCGATCGAGGCCGGGCTGAAGGCGCGCAAGCCGCGGTTGCAGGAGCAGATGGCGACCGCCGCTACGCATGGACGGCAGGAGCCGCGCGAGTTCGAGTTCGCCAACGACGACGACTTCCGCGAGTTCGTCACCGACGAGGAGGACCTCGCGTTCGTCCGCAGCCTCAACGTCCGCTCGGGCGTCTCGGTTGAGCTGCGCGCCCGCGGCCGGCCGACCGGGGTGCTGACGATCAGCGTCGGCCCGTCCGGGCGCCGCTTCCGCGCCGGCGACATCAAATTCGCCAACGTCCTCGCCGGGAGGGTGGCGCTGGCCCTGGACAACGCCGGCCTCTTCTCCTCGCTGGAGCGCAGCGAGCGCGAACGGGCGGAGATCGCCGAGACCTTGCAGCGCGGCCTGCTGCCGCCGCCGCTGCCGCACATCCCCGGCTGGTCGGTGGCGGCGACCTACCGTCCTGCCGGGGCCGAGAACGAGATCGGCGGTGACTTCTACGACGCCTTCCGGATCGCCGGGGGCTGGATGGTGGTGATCGGCGACGTCACCGGCCGCGGCGCCAAGGCGGCGGCCGTCACCGCCCACGCCCGCTACACGCTGCGGACCGCGGCCGCCCTCACCGGCGACCCGGTGGTCGCCCTGACGACCCTGAACCGCGAGCTGCTGGCGCGGCGGGGGACCGCCCTCTGCAGCGTCGCCGCGATGGCCGTCTCCGACGACCCCACCGAGCCGGTGCAGCTGGCCGTGGCCGGGCACCTGCCGCCGCTGTTGGTCGACGGCGACACGGTCGAGGAGGTGAGCGGACCGGCGCCGGTTCTCGGGGCTTTCGCCGAGGAGACCTGGACCTTGCAGGCCACGGCGATCGAGCCAGGGCAGCAGCTGGTCGTCGTCACCGACGGCGTCACCGAGGCTCTCGGCAGCGAAGGCCGGTTCGGCGAGGAGCGTCTGCGCGCGCGCCTTGCCGGTTCGACGGACCCGGCCCAGGCCTCGCAGCGAATCGAGGGTGCCCTGCACGGGTTCACCGGCGGCGCCCTCGAGGATGACGCCGCGATCCTCGCCGTCGCGCCCGCGACCGCCGACGTAGAGCCCGCTCCCGAAGAGGAGTGGGATCTGGTCGAACGGCTCTACGCTGCCTTCAACCGTCGCGATCACGAGGAAATCGTCGAGCTCTGCGCCGAGGAGATGGGCTTCTTCCCGACCGGCACCTCCGGCCAGACCGGCCGCACCGCTCCTTACATCGGCCCCGCCGGGCTGCAGGAGTACCTGCAGGACGTCGAACGGGTCTGGGACGAGCTGCGGATCACCCCGAAGTGACCGCCGCGCTCGGAAGCCCTCGGGTCCACTACAGGCAGATCGGCTCCACCAACGAGCGGGCCCGCGAGCTGGCCGCCGCGGGAGCCCCGCACGGCACGCTCGTGACGGCTGCCGAGCAG
>JBQCHW010000218.1:0-5380 GCA_051954315.1 Solirubrobacterales bacterium | reverse complement strand
TGGACGACGCGGCCGAGGCCGCGCGGCTTGGTGCCTGGGCTGTTGGGTTGATTCATTTCCACGGCAGCCCACGAGACATCGACCGGGCGGTGGCGACCGAGATCGCAGCTGCCTTCCGGCGCAAGGTGGAGGTGGTCGGGGTGTTCGTGAATCCGACGCTCGAGGAGGTCGTGCGGGCGGTTGAGGACGAGGGTTTGACGATGGTGCAGCTGAATGGGTCCGAGGGTGCTTCTTTCTGCTCTGAGGTGAAGCGGCGGACGGGCGTAAAGGTGGCCAAGGCCATCCACGTCGCCAGCGCTGCCGATATCCATGACGCGGAGGCCTTTAGGACGGACTTTCACCTCTTCGATCGGCGCGCCAAGGGCGCCTGGGGAGGGACCGGCCAGAGCTTCGACTGGGAGCTGCTGCGGGGGCACCGCTCGGAAGTGCCGGCGATTCTCGCGGGCGGTCTGCGGCCGGAGAACGTCGCCGCCGCGGTCGAAATCGCGCATCCGTACGCCGTCGACGTCGCCAGCGGGGTCGAGCTGGAGCCCGGGCGCAAGGATCATGCGGCGATGGCGGCCTTCTACGAGGCGGCCAACAGCGTGGGCGCGAAGGCATGAGCACGATCGAGCAGCGGTTTGGCCCCTACGGGGGGCGCTACGTGCCGGAGACGCTGATCCCGGCGCTCGACGAGCTGACCGCGGCTTGGGCGGAGGCGCGCGAGGACGAGGCCTTCATGGCGCGGCTGGAGCAGCTGCGGCGCGACTTCATCGGCCGCCCGACCCCGCTCTATCTCGCCGAACGGCTCTCCGAGCGGGTCGGCTCGCGGGTCTACCTGAAGCGCGAGGACCTCGCCCACACCGGCTCCCACAAGATCAACAACGCCCTTGGCCAGACGCTGCTGGCGGCGCGGATGGGCAAGCCGCGGGTGATCGCCGAGACCGGCGCCGGCCAGCACGGGGTGGCGACCGCGACCGCCTGCGCCCTGCTGGGCCTCGAATGCGTCGTCTACATGGGCACCGAGGACATCCGCCGCCAAGCGCCGAACGTCGAGCGGATGCGCCTGCTCGGGGCGGAGGTCGCCCCGGTCGAGGCGGGCGCGCGGACCCTGAAGGAGGCGGTCAGCGCGGCGATCCGCGACTGGGTTGCCAACGTCGCCACCACCCACTACGTGATCGGCTCCGCCGTCGGCCCGGCGCCCTACCCGGCGCTGGTGCGCGACCTGCAGCGGGTGATCGGCGAAGAGGCGCGCGAGCAGGCGCTCGCGGCCGAGGGCGGGCTGCCCGCGCGGGTGATCGCCTGCGTCGGCGGCGGCTCCAACTCGATCGGGATCTTCACGCCCTTCGTCGAGGACGCCGAGGTGGCCCTGGTCGGGGTCGAGGCGGCGGGGGAGGGGCTCGACAGCCAGCGCCACGGCGCCTCCCTGCAGGCCGGGACCACCGGCGTCCTCCACGGTTCGCTCTCCTCGATCATCGCTGACGAGGAGGGGCAGATCCTCGAGGCCCACTCGATCTCCGCCGGCCTCGACTACCCAGGCGTCGGCCCCGAGCACGCCTACCTGCGCGACAGCGGGCGCGCCACCTATGTCGGGGTCACCGACGAGCAGGCGCTCGCCGCCTTCGCCGAGCTCTCGCGGCTGGAGGGGATCATCCCCGCGCTCGAGTCATCGCACGCCATCGCCTGGCTGCTGGAGAATCCCGGCAGCGACGGCTTCGACGTCCTCTGCCTCTCGGGACGGGGGGATAAGGACATGGCCGAGGCGACCGCCCGCCTGAAACCGCCGACCGACATCCTGCCGTGAGCGGGGAGGAGCGAATCGCGGCGGCCTTTAAAGCGGCCGCCGACGAGGGCAGGGCCGCGCTGATGCCGTACATGATGGCCGGCTACCCCGACCGCGAGACGGGCTTGGCGGTCGCCGAGGCGTACGCCGACGCCGGCGCCGACCTGGTCGAGCTCGGGGTGCCGTTCTCCGACCCGCTCGCCGACGGTCCGGCGATCCACGCCGCCGCGACGAAGGCGCTGGAAGCGGGGGCGACCCTGGCGACGGCGCTCGAGGTCTGCCGCGCGATCGCCGACCGGGTCCCAGTCGTCTTCATGGCCTACGCGAACATGGTCCTTGCCCACGGCGGCGCGGTCGAGTTCGCCCGCATGGCCCGCGCCGCGGGGGCGGCCGGCGTGATCGTTCCCGACCTGCCGCTCGACGAGGCGGGGGAGGTGCGCGAGGCGTTCGCCGGCGAGGGGCTGGCGCTGGTGCCGCTGCTGGCGCCGACCACGCCGGCCGAGCGGCGCCGCCAGATCTGCGAAGCGGCTCGCGGCTTCGTCTACGTCGTCTCGACCGTCGGGACCACGGGCGAGCGGGCCGAGGTGCCGCCGGCGCTGGCGGAGCTGGTCGAGGCGACGAAGGCGGAGGCGAAGACGCCGGTCGCCGTCGGCTTCGGGATCGGCAACCCCGCGCAGGCCGCTGTCGTCGGCCGGATCGCCGACGGGGTGATCATCGGCAGCCGCCTGGTCCGCGCCGCCGGCGAGGGCGGCTCGCCAGCGGGCGCCGCCGACGCGGTCGCCTCCTTCCTCGGCGAGACGCGGGAAGGGCTGGCGGCCGCCCGTTCCACCGGCACGATCCAATAGGATGCCCCGCGATATGAGCATGGTCGTAACCCTCTTTCTCGCGATCACCGCAATGGTGATCGGCTACGCCGCCTTCGGCCAAGGCGGCGGCGTCGCCGGGATGATCTTCTTCGGCGTCCTGCTGATCGGCGCCGCGGTCCGCATCGCGGCGCCGCCGAGCAAGTCCTAACGCCGCCCTAGAGGCGGCAGTTTTCGATTCCGTAGGCCTCCGCGGCTTCGTCCGGAGATTTGAACGGGTCGCTCTTGGTTGCCTTGGCGGGTTCGGCTTCGACGGTCTCGAGCGCGGCTTCGAATTCGCCCAGCATCTTTTCGACAGCGGCCTCGTCTCCCTTCGGGACGCCGAGCTGACTCATCCCGTCGATCGTCTTGCGGTAGGAGGGGAGCACCGATCCTTCGACGAGCTCCGCGGTTTCTTGTCCGCTGGGCGGCCCCTGGGCCTGTTCAGCCAGCTTCTGCAGGGCGGCTGACACCGCTTCGTCTTTCTTTTTCATGCCTTCCTGGCAGATCTCGGCAGCTTGCTTGACGAACTGAGCCTTGGTCAGGGGAGCGGCGGCTTCGTCGGTCGCCGACGCGTTCGTACTGCTGTCGCTGCCGCAGCCAGCCAATGGCCCCGCCGCGGCTAGCCCAACCACTACCGCGAGAACTGCGATCCCTCTCCCTTTCACTGCTCCACCCCCGTGGAATTCGTGTACGGCGGGGAGAGTAATCAAAAACTCCGGTCTAAACTCTCCTAGTTGCGGAACCTGTCACCCGGCGCTTGGGCTTCCCAAGAGTCAGCTAGGACCGCGTCGCGACCACTTGCAGATATTCCGGTTCGATCACCAGCGCCCGGTCGCCGGCGGTGTTGACTTCCGCCAGCATCGTCCTCAGGTCTTCGGTCAGCTCCTGTTCGCCCTCGGGGCCGACTTTCTCGTAGGCGCTCTTGATCGGCCCGAAGTAGCTGCGGAAGAAGTCGATGTAGTGGTCGGCGGAGAAGAACGCCTGCCGGGACTTGAGCCGTTCGGAGTGGAGGTCGGAGACGCCGTCGTCGAAGAGCTTGCGGACGTGGTCCTCGGTCCCCCAGAGGACGGGCGGCATCACCCCCGGCGGCGGCGGCCCGGCGTGTTTCATCACCGTCAGGAACAGCTTCTCCAGGCCGCCGTCCGGGCACCAGCTGGCGACGCCGATGCGGCCGCCCGGCTTGGTTACGCGGAGCAGCTCGGCCGCGGCCTTCTCCTGGTCGGGAGCGAACATCACGCCGTAGATCGACATCGTCACGTCGAACTCGGCCTCGCCGAAGGGAAGGTCCTGCGCGTCTCCCTCGACGAACTCGATCTCCAGGCGCTCCGCCGCCGCCCGTTCCCGCGCCCGCGCGAGCAGCTCGGGGACGAAGTCGACCCCGGTGACGTTGCCCCAGGCGCGGCGGGCCGCGGCGAGCGCCCCGTTGCCGCTGCCGGTGGCGACGTCGAGCACCCGGTCCCCGGGGAAGATCCCGATCCCGTCGGCGAGGTCCTCGGCGTCGGGGTAGACGACGTTGGCGACCATCGAGAAGTCGCCTTTCGACCAGGTCTGCTGTTGCGTTTGCGTGGCGGCTGCGAAGTCGGGCGTCTCGTTCATGCCCGCCAGCCTCTCACGTGAAGAAGCGCTTGGCTATCTCCAGCATGCCGAGGTCGACCTGCTTGACCTTGACCGCCTCCGCCAGCGGGACCGACGTCATCTCGGTGCCGTGGATCGCCGCCATGCGGCCGAATTCGCCGGCTTTGACCATCTCGTAGGCGTGGGCGCCGTACATGGTGGCGAGGACGCGGTCGGTCGAGGTCGGGGTGCCGCCGCGCTGCACGTGGCCGAGCACGGTGACCCGGGTCTCGTAGCCGGTCAGGCGCTCGAGCTCGTGCGCCAGCGCCGCGCCGATGCCGCCGAGGCGGGGGTAGCCGTATTCGTCGGAGTCCTTGATCGGCTGGATCAGGCGTTCCTCGCCGCTGGCGAAGGCGAGCTTGGCGCCCTCGGCGACGACGATGATCGAGAAGTCCTTGCCGCGGTCGTGGCGGCGGGTGACGTCGCGGCAGATCTCCTCCACGGTCGTCGTCTGCTCGGGGATGACGATGCAGTCGGCGCCGCCGGCGATCCCGGCGTAGGCGGCGATCCAGCCGGTGTTCCGGCCCATCACCTCGACGACCATGATCCGGTCGTGCGACTGCGCGGTCGTGTGGAGGCGGTCGATCGCGTCGGTGACGATCTGCACGGCGGTGTCGAAGCCGAAGGTGAAGTCGGTGCCGCCGACGTCGTTGTCGATCGTCTTCGGGACGCCGACCAGCGGCAGGCCGTGGTCGGCGTGCAGCTGGCGGGTGATCTCCATCGTGTGCTCGCCGCCGATCGCGACGACGGCGTCGAAGCGCTGGGTCTCGAAGGCGGCGGCGACCACCTCGACCGCACCTTCTCGAATCGGCTCGTAGCTCGAGGTGCTGAGGATCGTCCCGCCCTGGTGGAGGATCCCGGTCACCTGGGACATGCCAAGAGGCAGGTAGTCGTTCTCGGCGAGGCCGCGGTAGCCACGGCGGATCCCGATCGCTTCGTCGCCCTGCTGCATCGCCGAGCGGGCGATCGCGCGGATCACCGCGTTGAGGCCGGGGCAGTCGCCCCCTGCAGTCAGCATCCCGATTCGCATCGCAGCCCGAGTTTAGGATCGCTTTCCGTGCGCCGCCTCCAAGCTCTCCTTCTCGGCCTCTGCGCGCTGCTCTTTGCGGCGGGCTGCGGCGAAGGCGGCGCGGCGAGCGGGGCCACCGTCTCCGTCTAT
>JBQCHW010000217.1:0-6757 GCA_051954315.1 Solirubrobacterales bacterium | reverse complement strand
GATGGCCTTGACGGTCGCGGCGCCTACCTCCTCGGGGGTGGAGGTGCCCATTCCCGGGGGTGGCTTGGCGCCGGCGTCGGCAAACATGCCTGCTTCACGGATGAAACCTGGAGAGACGATCGAGACACCCACGTTCTTGGGGCTCAGATCTGCTCGCAGGCCAAGGGCGAAGCCTCTTAGGCCGAACTTGGTGGCGTTGTAGATGGAAGATCGGGGGCTGGCGGCCTTGCCAGAGAGGGAGGCGACGAAGACGAGGTGGCCCGATCCGGCCTCGACCATCGCCGGGTAGAGGGCGCGGGCCATCAGCATCGGGGCCTCTAGGTTGACGCGCAGGGCTCGTTTGACCTGGTCGGGGGTGAAGTCTCCGAGCTTGCCGGCGGCGGGGAGGCCGGCGTTGGCGATCAGGATCTCGGTGCCGGTGGATTCGGCGGCCAGGCGCTCTGCCGCGTCGGGGTCGGCTAGGTCAGCCGGGAGGACGGTGTGGCCGCTGCCGGGGAGCTCGGCGGCGAGCTCTTCGAGGGCCTCGCGCTTGCGGGCGCTGAGGACTACTTGGGCGCCGCGCTGGGCGAGAGCGTGGGCGATTGCCCTTCCGAGGCCTCCCGTTGCCCCCGTGAGGAGCGTTTTTCGGCCCGAAAGGTTCATCCCAGCGCGCAAGCTACCAGCCGCCGTGTCGAACAAGATTCTCAGTGAGAGCGGCCATTTCGGGCAAATATTTGCGTTTCGTGAGCGCGGCGCCGGGTAATACGCTACATTCTCCGCGTTCGATAACCGGAACGCCGAATCCCAGAAGCGCGATGCGCGATGGGAGCGGGGGAACCACGTTTTCGGGCCGAGTCCACCGATCAGGTGGAGGCGCAAGCTCCTTTCGCGCTAGGCCGACAGCTAACCCCGTAGGCCGACGAAGGAGAATCGGTTTGCGCCACAACTTCAGGTTGGCTGCGCTTGCGCTAGCTATTGCGATCCTCGGCACCATCCTTTTCGGTGCGGGCAGCGCCTCCGCTCGCTGCAGCGGCGGCGGCCTCTCACCGGCCGAAGTCGACATGTGCACGCCGACGGCGAAGGCCAAGCTGCTCCCCAACGGCATGCTGGTCCCGCCGGCCAGCGCCCCGCCCCGCGTCAAGGCCGTGATCGCCGCCGCGAACAAGATCCGCAGCAAGCCCTACGTCTGGGGCGGCGGCCACGCTCGCTGGAACGACCGCGGCTACGACTGCTCCGGCTCCGTCTCCTTCGCCCTTCACGGCGGCCGCTTCCTCGAAAGCCCGCTTCCCTCCGGCCCGATGGAAAGCTGGGGCGAAGAAGGCACCGGCCGCTGGATCACCGTCTGGGCCAACGCCGGCCACGCCTACGCCGAAATCGCCGGCTTCCGCTGGGACACCTCCGGCGACAACGGCGGCGAAACCGGCCCCCGCTGGCACGAAGAACTGCGCGACAACGTCGGCTTCACCGCGCGCCACCCCGCCGGCTACTAAGCCTCCGAGCTCGCATCCGCTACTCCAGAGTGGCTAAGCCGTCCGGGCCACTTTGTCCTTGCTTTCCGCGCCGCTCCGGATAACTTCCCAGGCATAGAGGGAGCAGCTGCTGACATTCGGTTGTCCAGCCTCACCAAGAAGTACGGGGAGGTGGTGGCGGTCGCCGGGATCGATTTGGAGATCGCCCGGGGGGAGTTCTTCACGATGCTGGGCCCGTCGGGCTCCGGCAAGACGACGACGCTGCGGATGATCGCCGGGTTCGAGGATCCGAGCAGCGGCACGATCAAGCTGGCCGGCGAGGACGTCAGCGGGGTGCCGCCCTACGACCGTGCCGTCAACACGGTCTTCCAGGACTACGCGCTCTTCCCCCACATGAGCGTCGGCGAGAACGTCGAGTACGGGATGAAGGTGGCGCGGGTCGACAAGGCTGAGCGGGGGAAGCGCCGCGACGAAGCGCTGGAGATGGTGCGGCTGCCCGGCTACGGGGATCGGAAGCCGGCCGAGCTCTCCGGCGGCCAGCGGCAGCGGGTGGCGCTGGCGCGGGCGATCGTCAATCGGCCCAAGGTCCTGCTCCTCGACGAGCCGCTCGGCGCGCTCGACCTGAAGCTGCGTGAGGAGATGCAGACCGAGCTGAAGACGATCCAGGGCGAGGTCGGGATCACCTTCGTCTACGTCACCCACGACCAGGACGAGGCGCTGACGATGAGCGACCGGATCGCCGTCTTCAACAACGGCCGGATCGAGCAGGTGAGCCCGCCGCTGGAGCTCTACGAGCACCCGGCCAACGAGTTCGTCGCCGGCTTCGTCGGCGTCTCCAACCTGGTCGAGCGCGAGGGGCAGCGGATGACCGTCCGCCCCGAGAAGATCGAGCTGCTCGAGCCCGGCGCATCGGCCGACGGCCTTCACACGGAGAGCGGTCGCATCGTCGACGTCTCCTACGCCGGCTCGGTCACCCGCTTCACGGTCCAACTGGAGCACGGGGAGAAGCTCCAGGTCGTCCGGCAGAACGTGGAGAGCGCGTCCTCGGGCGCGCTGCCCGCGCAGGGAAACGAGGTCCTAGTCGGGTGGCGTCCCGAGCACGCGGCCGCCGTCGGCGGGAAGTCAACCAAACAGGAGGTAGCACGATGAGGAGAAGGGAAGGCAGTCCCGCCCGCACGGCGTGGCTCGTCCTCGCCGCCCTGGTAATCGGCATGCTCGCGATCGCCGGCTGTGGCGGCGGGAGCAGCGACACCACCGGCGGCGGCAGTAGCGACGAAGCGCTGCAGAAGGTCGGCAAGGGTGAGGGTCAGCTGAACCTGATCTCCTGGGCCGGCTACGTCGAACCGGAATGGACCAAGCCGTTCGAACAGAAAACCGGCTGCAAGGTCTCCGACAAGGAAGCCGGCACCTCCGACGAAATGGTCGAGTTGATGAAAACCGGCCAGTACGACGGCGTCTCGGCCTCGGGCAATGCCACCGCCCGGATGGTCGCCGCCGGCACCGTCGCCCCGGTCAACACCGACCTCGTCCCCAACTACAAGACGGTCTTCAGCGACCTCAAGGACCAGCCGTACAACACCTTCGAAGGCGTCAACTACGGCATCCCGCACGGCCGCGGGGCGAACCTGCTGATGTGGAACGGCAACGACGTCAAGCCGGCGCCGGACTCCTGGGACGTGATGTTCGATCCCAAGATCGCCTCGAAATACAAGGGCAAGATCAGCGTCTACGACGAATCCAGCTACATCGCCGATGCCGCCATGTACCTGAAGTTCCACCAGCCCGACCTGGGGATCGAAAACCCCTACGAGCTGAACGAAGAACAGTTCAACGCGGCGATCGACCTGCTGAAAGAACAACAGGCGAACGTCGGCGAATACTGGTCTGAAGCCGCCAAGCAGATCTCCGCCTTCGCCGGCGGCGACGTCACGGTCGGCACCACCTGGCAGTACCAGTACTTCGCGCTGAAGGAAGAAGGGGCGCCGGTCGAAGCCAGCCCGGCGAGCCAGGGCTTCCTGCCGAAGGAGGGCGCGACCGGCTGGTCTGACACCTGGATGATCGCCAAGGACGCGAAGCACCCGAATTGCATGTACGAGTGGATGAACTGGATCATCTCGCCGAAAGCCAACGCCCAGGTCGCCGAATACTTCGGCGAGGCGCCGGCCCAGGAACTCGCCTGCAAAGAAACCAAGAACCCGAACTTCTGCTCCGAATACCACGCGGAAGAACCGGACTTCTGGAAGCGGGTGTACTACTGGGAAACGCCGCTGGCCGACTGTGGCAACGGCGAAGAAAACTGCATGGACTACAACGACTGGGTGAAAGCCTGGACGTCGATCAAGGGCTAGTCCCGGTCCTGCACGTTTGATCCATGGCGTCTGAAGCGGTTCTGCGAAGGAGGTCGGCGGGCCATCGGCTCGCCGGCCTCTTCCAGGGCCGCCGGCGCCTGCAGATAGGGGCGCTGCTCGCCGGCCCGATCGGCTGGCTGGTGATCGGCTACCTGGGCTCGCTGGCGCTGCTGTTGGTCGCGGCCTTCTGGTCAGTTGACCCGCTGAGCGGGCTGACGATCAAGAGCTTCACCCTCGAAAACTTCGAAGCGCTGTGGAACGAACCCGTCTACCGGACGATCGTCTGGCGGACGATCCGCACCGCCCTGCTGGTCACGATCACTGACGCGGTGATCGCCTTCCCGATCGCCTTCTACATGGCAAAGGTGGCGAGCCGCCGCGGCAAGGCGCTGCTGGTGGTGGGGATCCTGCTGCCGCTGTGGTCGAGCTACCTGGTCAAGGTCTACGCCTGGCGGACGCTGCTCTCCGCCAACGGGGCGATCAACTGGGCGCTCGAACCGATCGGGTTGCACGGCCCGGGCTACGGCACCACCGCGGTCTGGCTCGTCTTCAGCTACCTCTGGCTCCCGTACATGATCCTGCCGATCTATGCCGGGCTGGAGCGGATCCCCGACTCGCTGATCAGCGCCTCCGAGGACCTCGGCGCCTCCCCCTTCACCACCTTCCGCCGGGTGATCCTGCCGCTCAGCTTCCCGGCCGTGGTCGCCGGCTCGATCTTCACCTTCTCGCTGACGCTGGGCGACTACATCACCCCGCGCCTGGTCTCCAACGACCAGTTCATCGGCAACGTCATCTTCAGCAACATCGCCAACAACCAACCGTTCGCCGCCGCCCTGGCGATGGTGCCGATCGTGGTCATGATCGCCTACCTGCTGGTCGCCCGGAAGCTCGGCGCCTTCGAGCACGTCTAAGACGATGAGGCTGACGAAACGCTCACAGATGCTGATGCGGCTGGCGGTGGCGATCGGCCTCGCCTTCATCTACATCCCGCTGATCGTGATCGTGATCTACGCCTTCAACTCGAGCAAGATCCTCGAGTGGCCGCCGCCGGGCTTCACCACCCACTGGTTCAGCCAGGCGTTCAAGGACGAACCGGCGCGCGAAGCTTTCTTCACCTCGCTCAAGGCCGGGCTGTTCGCGACCGCGATCGCCCTGGTCCTCGGCACGCTGGCCTCGCTGGCGGTGGCGCGCCACCGCTTCTTCGGCCGCGAGACGATCTCCTT
Source organism: Solirubrobacterales bacterium (assembly GCA_051954315.1). Classification (GTDB taxonomy): domain Bacteria; phylum Actinomycetota; class Thermoleophilia; order Solirubrobacterales; family 70-9; genus VAYN01. The sequence continues at coordinate 1,738 of JBQCHW010000217.1, read as the reverse complement.
CCTGGTGATCCTGCCGATCGCCCTGCCGGGAATCGTCACCGGCGTCGCGATCTCCAACACCTTCACCCAGGTGCTGAACGTGCCGCTCAGCCTCTTCACCGTGATCGTCGGCCACGCGACCTTCTGCATCGTCGTCGTCTACAACAACGCCGTCGCCCGCCTGCGGCGCCTCTCCGGCTCCTTCGAGGAGGCCTCGGCCGACCTCGGCGCCCACACCTGGCAGACCTTCCGCTACGTCACCTTCCCGGGGATGAAAAGCGCCCTCATCGCCGGCGGCCTCCTCGCCTTCGCCCTCTCCTTCGACGAGATCATCGTCACCAACTTCACGATCGGCGCCGGCGAACAGACCCTGCCGATCTGGATCTTCTCCAACCTCTTCCGCCCCCACGAACTCCCCATAGTCAACGCCGTAGCCGTAGTAATGATCCTGATCTCGATCATCCCCGTCTACCTCGCCCACCGCCTAGGAGGCGAAGACGCCGGCGCCCCCGGCCGCGGCGGCGGAGGCGGCGTCGAGACCGAGGCGACCGCGGTCCCGTAGGGCCCAACTAGGCTGTGGCGATGATCCTGCTCGACGAACCTTGGCTCGGCCTCGTCGTGATCCTGACCGTCGTGTTGGTCGTGTCGATCGCAGCCGGGTCGCTCTTGATGATCGCCGTCAGCGCCCTGCTCCTGGGCGTGGTTGGAGCCCTCGCCTACCGTGCCAATCAGATCGAACGCAACCTCGATTAGGGCGACTCGCGCTTCCGCAGGAGTTCGCGGATCTTTCCGATCAGGAGCTGGTGGAGGTCCAGCTCCCAGTAGGAGACGAAGCGCTCGCTGAGGACCCGCAGCTCGTTTTGGTCTAGACGGCCCAGTGGCTGGCTGGCGTCGACAGCGGTTTCGTGAAGGCGGATCGGGGCGCTGATCATTGCCGCCGACTCTTCCTCGAGCTCGGGGAAGCGCTCGGGTTTGAGGTGGAACAGACCGGGCTGGCGCTGCTCCCGCACCTGCTGTGCCTCGTCCTCATCCAGCGTCGAGAGGCGGGCCAGGCGCAGACCGAATAGGTCGCCGGTTTGGGGATCGACCCGATCCGACAGGAGCAGGACAGGGCGGGCCTTCGCCTCGACGACGAAGCGGAACTCGGCGTCGCCTTTACGTAGGCCATCGATGATCGTCTTCGCTCCCGGAACTTCGACTGGAGGCTTGTCCTTGACGAAGACGTGGAACGGCGCCTGCGGCGTAGCGGGCACGACGGCCCAGTACACCTCGCCGGTCGCGAGGGTCAAATCCCGAGCAGGCGCCGGACCGACGCCTCGTCCTCGATCAGCTCGCCCTCGCGGGACTCCGCGGCGGCGTGGGCTTTGGCGGCGACCTCGGTCAGCTCGAAGCCGGCCGGTCGCGCCGCTTCCTCGAGCATCTGAGCCCGGCCCTGCAGCTCGGCGAAGTCATCGGGGTGAAGGATCACGGCCTTGACGCTGCCGGCGCTGTAGCGCTCGACCAAGTAGGCGCTACCGAGCTCGGGCTTCGGCACCCGCACGTCGTTGCTCTTGATCGGGACGCTCTTCAGCTGCACAGCGCGAAGGTACTGCGGGTGTCGGACGGTCTCGAGAGGAGTCGTACGACTCTGTGTCGGCCTACAGCGGGATGTTGCCGTGCTTGCGCTTCGGCTGGTCGACCCGCTTGCTCTGCAGCATCCGCAGGGCGCGGATTAGCTTCGGGCGGGTCTGGCGAGGCTCGATGACGTCGTCGATGTAGC
>JBQCHW010000216.1:0-10088 GCA_051954315.1 Solirubrobacterales bacterium | reverse complement strand
GGAGGCGGGCGCCGGGGCGGAGAAAGCGCAGCGCGAGCAACTCGGCTCCGAAGCTGACGCGCTGGCGACCGAGGCCGCAGACCTGCCCGGCGGTGGGCGCCTCGTGGCCGCGACGGTCAAAAAGGACCTGCAGGCGAACCCGAAGCAGCTCCTCGATCTCGCCAACCGCGTCCAGTCGAAGGTGGGGCAGCCTTCAGCCGTCGTGCTCGGCGGCGAGTTCGGCGGCAAAGCGGGCCTCGTCGCCCTCGTCTCCAAAGACGCGGTCGAGCGCGGCCTTTCCGCCGGCTCGATCATCCGCGAGATCGCCCCGATCGTCGGCGGTGGCGGCGGCGGTCGCGACGACATGGCGCAGGCCGGCGGCAAGGACCCTTCGAAGCTGGACGAGGCGCTGGCGGCGGCGCGCGCTGCGATCGAGCGGGAGCTCGGCTGAGAGGTGCGGGTGCTCGCCCTCGATCACGGGACGGTCCGCATCGGCTGCGCGCTCTCGGACCCGAGCGGGACCTTGGCGACGCCGCTGCCGGTGATCGAACCGCCGGAGGCCCGCGCCGTCGCCGAGCTGGTCGACGAGCACGGGGTGGAACAGGTGGTCGTCGGGCTGCCGGTCCACCTCAGCGGCGAGGAGGGGAGTCAGGCGGGATTGGCCAGGACGTTCGCCGGGGAACTCGAAGCGATGCTCAGCATCCCCGTCGACACCTACGACGAGCGCCTGACCAGCCGCATGGCCGACGCCAGCCGCCGCGGCGGCGCTTCCGCCGCCCGCGACTCGCTCGCCGCAGCGCACCTGCTCGAGAGCTACCTGGAGAGCCGCGGATGAGCGACGACTGGCTCACCGAGGATCCCTTCGCCGATCCCGACGACCCCGCCGCCCGCGAGCGCGAGCAGCGGCGTCGCGAACGCGAGGAGAAGCGGCAACAGCGCGAAGAGAAGGATCGTCAGCGGGCCGAACAGCAGGCAGAGAAGGAGCGCCAGCGGGCCGAGAAGCAGGCGGCGAAGGAAAAGGCGACGGCGCCGCCTCCGCCCGCCCCCACGACCCCGCCGCGTCCGAAGCAGGATGAGCCCGCTCGCGAGGCGACGCCACCACCTGAGCGCGCACCACGGCCCGAGCCCATCCCGCCTCCGCCTCCTCCGCCCCCGGCAGAAGAACCGCCGCTGCCACCCCGCACGCCCGAGCAGGAGTTCTGGGACGAGGACCCCGAGCCCGAGCCGGTCGCGGCCCCGGCGGCGACCGCCTACCACGACGAGGGCGACCCGGACATGGCCGGCGCCGCTCGCAACGGGCGCCGCTCCGGCGACGGCGGCGGCTCACGCCGCAACGGACCGCTGGGGGCGATCGCCCGCCACCCGTTCCGGGTCTTCGGCGTCCTCGTCGCCCTCTTTCTGCTCTGGTCGCTGAACCAGCTCTTCCAGCCCTTCCACGGCGACGGCAGCGGTCAGGTCGCGGTCCACATCCCGAAGGGCTCGAGCGTCTCCGAAGTCGGCGACATCCTCAGCGACAAAGGGGTGATCGACGACTCGACCCTCTTCCAGATCCGCGTCACCCTGGCCGGGAAGCGCTCGGAAATCTATTCCGGCCACTTCAGCCTCGCCCACGACATGAGCTACGGCTCGGCGATCGACGCGCTCTCGACGCCGCCGGTCAAGCGCACGGTCAGCGTCACGATCCCCGAGGGCTACACCCGCTCGCAGGCCGCGCAGCTGGTCGAAGAAGACGGCGTCCCCGGCAGCTACACGAAAGCGACGGTGAAGTCGAAGTACCTGAACCCGGCCCAGTACGGGGGCAAGGGCGCCAAGGACCTCGAGGGCTTCCTCTTTCCCGACACCTTCGAACTGAAGCCGAACGCGCCGGTCGACGACCTCGTTCAGCTGCAGCTGCAGGACTTCAAGCGGCGGATCAAGGGCGTGAACATGAAGTACGCGGAGTCGAAGAACCTGACCGTCTACGACGTGCTGGTCATCGCCTCGATGGTCGAGCGCGAGGCCGGCGTCTCCAGCCAGTACAAAGACGTCGCCTCGGTGATCTACAACCGCCTGCACGAAGGGATGCCGCTGGGGATCGACGCGACGATCCGCTTCGCCACCGGCAACTACACCGACCCGCTGACCGAATCTGAACTTGCGATCGACTCGCCTTACAACAGCCGCACCAACGTCGGCCTGCCGCCGGGGCCGATCAACAGCCCCGGCCTGGAAGCGATCGAGGCGGCGGCGCACCCGGCGAAGAGCGACTACCTCTTCTATGTGACCACGCCGGGCGCCTGCGGCAAGCTCACCTTCGCCAAGACCGAAGCCGAATTCGAAGCCGCGGTGAACAAGTACAACTCCGCGCGTGAAGCGGCCGGCGGCAACTCGCCGGACACCTGCGGGGAATAAGGGCGATGGCGAAGCTGGCGGTGATCGGGCACCCGGTCGCGCACTCGCGATCGCCGGCGATGCAGACCGCGGCGCTTGGCGCGCTTGGGCTCGCGGACTGGACCTACCGGGCGATCGACGCGGCGCCGGGCGCCTTCGAGATGACGGTGCGCGAGCTGGCCTCAGTCGGTTACGCCGGCGTCAATGTCACCGTCCCGCACAAGGAGGCGGCCCTGGCACTGGCCGGCGAGGCGAGCGAAGCCTCCCAGCAGATCGGCGCCGCCAACACGCTCGTCTTCGACGGCAAGACGATCGAGGCCCACAACACCGACGCCGACGGCCTGCTCGCCTCGCTGCCGGAGTCGCCACGCGGTCGCCGGGTCCTCGTCCTCGGCGCCGGCGGCGCCGCGCGGGCGGCGATCTGGGCGCTGCGCTGGGAAGGCGCGGAGGTGGAGGTCTGGAACCGCACCGCCGAGAAAGCGGCGGCGCTCTGCGCCGAGCTCGGCGGTGCCGCGATCACCGACCCGCAGCAGGACGCCTACGAGCTGATCGTCAACACCAGCGCCGCGGGACTGAAGGGAGAGGACCCGTTCGAGCACCTGCCGCTGGAGCCGGATCTCTTCGCCGCCAGCCAGACGGTCGTCGACATGGTCTACGGCGAGCGCCGCAGCCCGCTGCTGGAGGCGGCGGAGAAGGCGGGCGCCGCCACCGTCGACGGCCTCGAGATCCTCGTCCAGCAGGGCGCCCGCTCGCTGGAAATCTGGACCGGCCGCGAGCCCGACATCGACGTCATGCGTCGGGCGGCAGCGCGCCGATAGCCTTCCTCGCGATGACGACGTTCCGTTTCACCACCGCGGGGGAGTCGCACGGGCCCGGGCTCGTGGCGATCGTCGAGGGGATGCCGGCGGGCCTCGAGCTCGACCGCGAGGCGCTCGACCGCGACATGGCGCGGCGCCAGCTCGGCCACGGGCGCGGCGGCCGGATGAAGATCGAGACCGACTCGGTCGAGGTCCGCTCAGGCGTCCGCCACGGCCGCACCCTCGGCAGCCCGATCGCGCTGCTGGTCGCCAACCGCGACTACGCCAACTGGGAGGAGCGGATGAACCCCTGGCCGGTCGAGGGGTTCTCGCCCGACGAGGTGCACCTGCCGCGCCCCGGCCACGCCGACCTGGTCGGCGCCCAGAAATACGGCCACTCGGACATCCGCAACATCCTCGAGCGCGCCAGTGCCCGCGAGACCGCTGCGCGGGTCGCCGCCGGGACGATCGCCCGCGCCTTCCTGGCGAAGCTCGGCGTCGAGATCCACAGCCACGTGCTGCAGATCGCCTCGGTCAAAGCTGCCGAACGCACCGACCTGAAGCCGGAGGACTTCGCCGGAATCGACGACGACCCGGTCCGCTGCCTCGACCCGGAGGCGAGCAAGGCGATGGTCGCGGAGATCAACCGCCTGCGCAAGGCGAACGAGAGCCTCGGCGGCACCTTCGAGGTGCTGACCTTCGGCCTCGTCCCTGGGATCGGTTCCCACATCTCCTGGGAAGACCGGCTCGACGGGCGCCTCGCCGGCGCCGTCGCCTCGATTCAGTCGATCAAGGGCGTCGCGATCGGCGAAGCCTGGGACGTCGCCGGACGGCCCGGCTCGGAAGCCCACGACGAGATCTTCTGGTCGGAGAAGGACGGCTACTTCCGCGAAACCAACCACGCCGGCGGCCTCGAGGGCGGGATGACCAATGGCCGGCCGCTCTCGGTGCGGGCGGCGGTGAAGCCGATCTCGACCCTGACCAAGCCGCTGCGCTCGGTCGACACCGAGACCAAGCAGCCGGCGCAGGCACTGCGCGAGCGCACCGATTCCTCGGTCGTGCCCGCCGCGGCCGTCGTCGCCGAGGCGATGGTGGCGCTGACCCTCGCCCGCGCCTACCGCGAGAAGTTCGGCGGCGACCACATCGACGACGTGGTCGAGGCGATCGACGCCTACAAGCGCCGCATCGATTTCCGGAGCTGAGCCGGTGCAGCCGGCGATCGTCTTCATCGGCTTCATGGGGGCGGGGAAGTCGACCGCGCTCGCCGCCGCACGTGAGGCGGGCCTGGAGACCGTCGAGATCGACGAGCTGATGGAGCGAGAGCTCGGCAAGCCGATCCGCCAGGCCTTCGAAGAGGACGGGGAGGACGCCTTCCGCGCCCGCGAGGCCGAGGTCGTCGGCTCGCTGCTGGAGCGGGCGGACGGCGGCGCGATCGCCCTCGGTGGCGGCAGTGTCCTCTCCGAGCGGATCCGCAAAGCCCTCGACCGCCACACCGTCGTCCTGCTCGAGATCGACGCGCCCGAGGCCTGGCGCCGGATCGATGGCACGGACCGCCCGCTGGCGACCAGCGAGGAGGATGTCGCGCGGCTGCTGGCCGAGCGCCTGCCGCTCTACGAGGAGCTGGCGGACGCGGTGGTGCCGACGGTGGACGAGGGCGTGGTCGCCCGGGCGCTGCCGGCGATCCAGGCGCTGGCACAGATGCCGGAGGGAACGAAGCTGCTCTGGGCCGCGAGCCAATCGGGCGAGTACCCGATCCTCGTAGGGAGGGGTCTCCTGGAGACGAGCTGGTGGCCGATCGGAGGAGAGCAGTTCCTAATTGCGGATACGAAAACCGTTGATCTCCTGCCCCGGCCGCGCCTCGACTCGTTCCTCGGCATTGCGGCATCAATCGCGGGCGAGGAGACGAAGAACCTAAGTCAAATTCAGAGCATTCTCGAAGTTATGGCCGAGCGCGGGATGACTCGAGAAGACCACATCGTCGCTTTCGGGGGCGGTGTAGTCGGAGACATCGGAGGGTTCTGCGCGCACATCTACCAGCGCGGAATACCCGTGGTCCACCTGCCGACTACTTTGGTTGCCCAGGTTGATTCGGCCTATGGAGGCAAGACCGGGGTAGACCTACCGCAAGGCAAGAACTATGCCGGTGCCTACCACCTGCCGGCGGCCGTCATCGCCGATGTGACGATGCTCAACGAACTGCCGCGGGATGAGCTGGCGGCTGGTTTTGTCGAGGCGCTGAAGACCGGGCTGTTGGCCGGTGGGCCGCTCTGGGAGAGGGTGCGATCACTCGATCTGCTGGTTCCAGACGAACTTGGCGACATCGTCTTCGCCTGTGCCCGGTACAAGTGCGCGATTGTCGCCGCCGACGAGCGGGATTCCGGGCTACGCCATGTGCTCAATCTCGGCCACACCGTTGGTCATGGCATCGAGACGGCGACGGCTTACGCCCATTATCGCCACGGCGAGGCGATTGGTCTTGGCCTCCTGGCAGCACTTCGCCTGTCAGGTGCAGCCGACCTCCGCGATGAGGTGGAGGCCATCCTCACCCGTCATGAACTGCCCACGCAGCTTGACCCAACAGTCGAGGTCGAGCAGATCCTCGACGCCCTCCAGCGCGACAAGAAGCGCACTGCCGCCGGCGTCGGCTTCGTCCTCCTCTCCGAGCCGGGCAAGCCCCGGACCGGTCAGCTGGTCGACCCGGCTAAGGTCCGTGCAGCTGTGGAGGAGCTCTACTGATGCCTACCGTCGCCAACCGCGTCGCTGTCCTGCACGGGGTCAACTTCGACGTGCTCGAGCGACGGGACGCCAGCATCTACGGGGGCCTCTCGCTGAGCCAGCTGGAGCGGCAGATCTCTGACTGGGCGCATGAGTTCGGCCTCGAACCGATCTTCTTCCAGACCAACTCCGAGGGCGAGTTCTGCGAATACCTGCATCGCTCCGGCGACGGGCTGGCCGATTCGGTGATCGTCAATGCCGGCGCTTGGACCCACTACAGCCGTGCGATCGCCGATGCGCTGGAGCTGACTCGGCTGCCCGCGGTCGAGGTTCATCTCTCCGACGTCGAGGCGCGCGACGACTGGCGCAAGGTCTCGGTCTTCGACGGCCTCGTCGCCGCGAAGATCTGCGGCAAGGGCCCCGACGGCTATCGCGAGGCGCTGGAAGTGCTGGCGACGAAGCTGGAAGTGACGCCCTAGTGCGCGGTCGCGGCGACCGCCTCGAGCAGGCGCTCGGCGAGCGCGAGCTCGACCGGATGCTGGTCCTCAACCTGCTCAACATCCGCTACCTGACCGGTTTCACGGGGACCAACGGCGCCTGCGTCTGCGGTCCCGGCATCCGCCTCTTCTTCACCGACTTCCGCTACACCGAGCGCGCCGAAGCCGAGGTCGAGGGCTGGGAGATCCACACGATCGCCAACGACTGGCTGGGCGGGATCGCCGAGCACCTGCAGGGGCGAGTGGGTTTCGAGGACGACCATGTGTCGGTGCGGCTGCTGGAGAAACTGAAGGAGAAACTGGCCGATGGGGTGGAGGCGGTGCCCGCCGGCGGCCGGGTCGAGGAGTTGCGGCGGGTCAAGGACGCCGAGGAGCTGGCGCTGATCGAGGAGGCCGCGAAGCTGGCTGACGAGGCGCTGCGCTGGAGCACCGAGCAGGGGCTTGCCGGCAAGACCGAGCGCGAGGTCGCCCGCGCCTTCGAAGCGCGGGTCCGCGAGCTCGGCGGCGATCCCTCGTTCCCGGCGATCGTCGCCGCCGGCCCCAACGGGGCGCTCCCGCACGCCGAGCCCGGTGAGCGGGAGATCGGCCGCGGCGAGCTGGTCGTCTTCGACATGGGGGCGGCGATCGACGGCTACTGCTCCGACGGCACCCGGACCTTCGCCACCAGCGACCCGGGCGAGGAGGCGATCGAGGTCTACGAAGTCGTGCGGCGGGCGCAGCAGGCTTCCCTGGATGCGATCCGGGCCGGGATCACCGGCGAAGACGTCGACAAGGTCGCCCGCGAGGTGATCGACGTGGCCGGCCACGGGGATCGCTTCGGCCACGGCCTTGGCCACGGGGTCGGGCTCGAGCTGCACGAGGCGCCGCGGCTCTCGCTGCGCTCCGACGACGTCCTCGCGCCGGGCGAAGTGGTGACCGTCGAGCCCGGGATCGACCTGCCCGGCAAGCTCGGGGTGCGGATCGAGGACCTGGTCGTGGTGACCGAGGACGGTCTCCGCAACCTCAGCTCTCTCCCCAAAGAGCTGCAGATCATCGACTGATATTCAAGGCCGGGCGCGTACCGGCCGATAGCGGCACATGAGCGCTAACGCCGAGACCCTGGTCTCGATCCACGAGGAAGCGCGCCGCGAGCGCTTGCTCGACATGGAGGAGCGGGTCAAGCGCTATCGGCTCGCCTGCTTCGGGATCCTGGCCTTGGCACTGGCGGTGGCTGGGGGCGACGAGGTCGGCTACTGGTGGATCCCGCTGCTGGGCGGCGGCCTGGCCGGGTTCGCGGTCGCCGATCGCTTCATGCGCAAAAGCAGCCACCCGGCGATCTGGGTCGCGGGCGCCTGGGCGGCCCTGCCGATCATCCTCATGGCCTCCGTCCTCGTCACCGGTGGCGCCACCAGCCCGGCCTTGGTCTGGTTCGCGTTGCCCGCCGTGACTCTGGGCTTCCGCTTCGAGCCGCGTGGGATGGTGGTCGGCACGGTCTACGTAGTGGCGACCTTCCTCATCGCCGCGATCCTCCCCGACCCCCATCTCGCCTGGGAAGAACGCCAGATGCTGATCGCCGTCATGGCCCTGATCGTCAGCACCGTGATCCTCTCCGGCGCCCTGGTCGAGTCCGACCGCACGCACCGCCACCGCTCGACCCTCGATCCCCTGACCGGCCTCTTCAACCGCAACGCCCTCGAGCAGCGGCTCTCCGAACTCCAGGGCCAGCCCTGCGATCCGGCACAGGGCATCTCCCACGCCTTCCTCCTCTGCGACCTCGACCACTTCAAGCAGGTCAACGACCGCTATGGACACGCCACCGGCGACGCCGTCCTCCAGGACGTTGCCTACACGATGCGGGCGACCCTGCGGGCGGGCGACTCGATCTACCGCGTCGGCGGCGAGGAGATCCTGGTGATCCTGCCGGGCGCCGGCCACGAGGACGCCTGCGAGATCGCCGAGCGCCTCTGCGTCGCCGTCCGCGATCGCCGGCCCAGCGGCGTCACCGTCTCGATCAGCATCGGAGTCGCCGTCGCCGAGCCGGAAACGATCGACACCGAGGACCTGCTCGCCCGCGCCGATGCGTCTCTTTACGCGGCCAAGGCAACCGGTCGCGACCGGATCTACATGGACGACTGGGAGCCGGCTCTAGCTACCGGCTGAGGTCGACGTCGGCGCTCAGCCGCGCGCCGAAGGCCGCGAGGAGCTGGACGGTCGCCTCGACGTCGCGCAGGTCGACCATCTCGACCGGCGAGTGCATGTAGCGCAGGGGGATCGAGACGACGCCGGTCGGGATGCCGGCGCGGGAGATCTGGAGGACGTCGGCGTCGGTGCTGGTGCCGCGGCCGCTGGCGCTGATCGAGTAGTCGATCCCCTCCGCCTCGGCGGTCTCGACCAGCAGCTCGAAGACCTTCGGCGAGAGGGTGGAGCCGCGGCCGATCGCCGGTCCGGAGCCGAAGGGGTGGCTGCCGATCTCCTTCTCGTCGACGCCGGGGGCGTCGGTCGCGTGGGTGACGTCGACGGCGATCGCGATGTCGGGCCGCAATTGAAAAGCAGCGGTGCGGGCGCCGAAGAGCCCGATCTCCTCCTGGACCGCGGCGACCGCGGCCATCGAGCCGCCCGGACCGTCGCCCTCGTGGCAGCGGCGCAGGCTCTCCAGGGCGACGTAGGCGCCGAGGCGGTTGTCCATCGAGCGGGAGACGAGGCGGTCGCCGGCAACCGGCATCGGCTCGGTCCGGATCACGACCGGATCGCCAACCCGCACCAGCGTTTCCGCCTCCTCGCGATCGGCGGCGCCGATGTCGATATGCATCCCTTTCAGCTCGACGACCTTCTTGCGCTGCTCGGCCTCGAGCAGGTGGATCGGCTTGCGCCCGGCGACGCCGGGAACCAGCCCGTCCTTGCCGCGGACCTCGACCCGCTGGCCGACCAGGATCTGCGGGTCCCAGCCGCCGATCGGCGCGAACCAGAGGAAGCCCTTCTCGTCGATGTGGGTGACGAGCAGGCCGATCTCGTCGATGTGGCCGACAACCGCGACCAGCGGCGAGGCCTCGCCGACCCGGGCGATCGACGACCCGATCCCGTCGACGCTGATCTCGGCGAAGGACGCGGCCTCGCGCCAAACCTCGGCGGCGGGCGCCTCGTACCCGGACGGCGCGCCGGTGCGAAGGAGCTTGTCGAGAAGGTCGGGAGTAGTCAAAAGGTTGGGGCAGTATGCCTATACGGACGGATGTTCGTCGGCAGGCGCCGCGGGTGCCCCGGGCTACGCGGCGTTCGCTTCACGGCGCAGCCGGTCCCGGCCCGGCCCGTACCCGCGGTGCTCGTAGGCGATCATCGCCCAGATCAGCAGGACGGCCGCCGCCAGCGAGACCAGCGCCGGCACCGCGGTCGCGACCGGGATCAGCAGGAGGAGGACGATCGCCAGCCCCAGTCGTTGGCGATTGAGCGTCTGGATGTGGCGGTAGCGGAAAGCGACGAGGCCGATCAAGTAGAGCGCAAGGCCGCCGAGGAGGGCGAAGGCGGGGACGTCGTGCAGGTGGTCGGAGTGATGGCCGATCGTCACCTTCATCCCGAAGGCGACGAGGACGATGCCGGCGACCAGCAGCAGGTGGATGTAGGAGTAGGAGTCGCGGGCGAGGTTGTTCTGCTCGCGGCCGGGCTGCGCCTCGCCGAGGCGGCGGGCGGAGACCAGGGCGACGACGTCGAAGTAGGTCCACCAGAGCGCCGCGGCGAGGAAGACGCCGAGCACGGCCGC
>JBQCHW010000215.1:0-4603 GCA_051954315.1 Solirubrobacterales bacterium | reverse complement strand
ATCACCGCCTTCACCCGGCCGTCCCCCTCGAAGGCGCCCAGGGTCTCGCCGCCGTGGAAGGTGACGCCGTGCTCTTCCAGCCGCTCCTGGAACCAGCGCCCCGCATCGGCGCCGAAGGTGCGCGACAGCGCCACGTCCTCCATCGCGATGATCGTGCACCTGGTCCCCTTGGCGGTCAGCGAAGCCGCGACCTCGCAGCCGATGTAGCTGCCGCCGACGAGGACCACGTGCTCGGCGCCCTCGGCATCCGCGCGAATGGCATCTGAGTTGCCGAAGGCGCGCAGGTAGTGGATCCCCTCGTTCTCGGCCCCCTCGACCCGGAGGATGTTGACCATCGCCCCGGTGCCGAAGAGGGCCTTGCCGAAGGCGACCTCCTCTCCCCCCTGGATCTTCGCCGTCCGCGCCTCGGCGTCGAGCGAGAGCACGTTGCGCCCGGTCAGCAGCTCGATTCCGTTCTCCTCGTACCAGGAGGGCGGGTTGACGTGGGCGTCCTCGCGAGAGGAATCCCCCTGCATGTAGTCCTTCGAGAGCGGCGGCCGTTCGTAGGGCGGCTCCGGCTCGCGCCCGGCCAGCAGGATCGAGCCCTCGGCCCCGCGCCGGCGCAGCTCCGAAGCGCAGTGGGCGGAGGCCATGCCTCCGCCGATCAGCAGGAAATCGACTTCACGATCGGCCATCGCAGAAAGCTCCTATCCGGTTGGTGTTCAAATCCCTACCCGGTTAGCGTCGGCTGTCGCAGCGGTCTTACCCGCCCGACCCGTTGCCCTCGGGCCCGAACAGCGCTTTCAGGTCGTCCTCCTTGCCGGGGTCGAGGACGGCGAGGATCTCGTCGCCTTCCTCCAGCACGGTGTCGCCGGTGGGGACGAAGCCCTTGCCCTCGCGCAGGACCGAGATCAGCAGGCTCCCTTCGGGCATCTGCAGGTCGCCGACGCGGCGGCCGGTGACGCTGGAGTTCTTGCCCAGCAGCATCTCGATGATCTCCAGCTGCTCCTGCTGGAGGTCGAGCAGGTGGACCAATCCGTACTCGGGCACCTCGTGCTCGAGCAGGCGCAGGATCAGGTCGGTCGCCGAGACCGAGGGCTTGATCCCGAGCAGGTCGAAGTGGCGGCGGTTACGCGGGTTGTTGACCCGGGCGATGATCTGGTCGACCAGGTACTTCTCCTTCGCGACCTGGCAGATCAGCATGTTGTCCTCGTCGTCGCCGGTCACCGCGATCACCATGTCGGCCCGCTGGATCCCGGCCCGCTCCAGCACCCAAAGCTCGGAGGCGTCGCCGTAGGTGACGTTGTGCTCGAGCTCCTGCTCGACGGTCAGGTAGCGGCGCCGGTCGTTCTCGATCAGCGTCACCTCGTGCTCTTTGTCGAGCAGCTCCCGCGCCAGGTTCCACCCCACCTTGCCCGCGCCGACGATGATGATGTACATGGCTGTCCCGGCTCCCTAGACCGCCGCGGCGGCGTCGTCGGATGCTTCGCCCCGGGCGGCGGAATCGCGCACCGCGCTCTCGAGCATGTCGATCGCGACCCGGGTCGGGCAGACCGTGTGCAGGCCCTGGCGCTGGTACCACTCGGCCCGCAGCGGGTCGAGGACGCGCGCGATCACCGTCGGCACCTCGTAGCGGCGCTGGGCGATCTGGGCGATGACGATGTTGGTGTTGTCGCCGTCGGTGGAGGCGATGAAGACGTCAGCCTCGGCGATCCCGGCTGCCTCCAGCGCCTCGGTCTCGAGCCCGGCACCAACCGTGAACTGACCGCCGAGGTCCTCCCAGCTTTTCTCCAGCCCGACCTCGAGCCGGGTATGGGACTCCGGGTCCTCGTCGAGGCAGGAGACCTGGTGCCCCTCGCGCAGCATCGCCCGGGCCACCGAGGAGCCGACGCGGCCGCAACCGACGATCAGAACGAGCATGGGCCGGATACTAGGGCTTGCCGGCGCTAGCGCGGTTCCGGCGGGGCCGTGAGAAGCACCCGGCAGGGGGCTTTCTTGAGCACGTACTCGGTCGCCGCCCCGATCTCGGCCGGCTTGGCCGCCCCGATGCCGCCGAGGACGCCGCCGCCGCGGATCTTCGTCGGCGCCTCGCCGCCGATCACGATCGCTTCGGCGTTGCCGCGCCGCGCCGCCTCGAGGATCCCGGCGCCGACCTTGCGGGCGCGGATCACGTCGGTGGTGACCTCGACGTCCTCGTACTCCTCCCCCACCTCTCGCGCCCGCTCCAGCGCCCGCCGCGCCTTCTCCTCGCGCTCCTTCGGCAGCTTCGCGTCGAGCGGCAGGGTCAGCGGCACCTCGATGACGTAGACGACGTCCATCCGCGAGGTGCCGGCATCGCTCTTGCTGTCTACCTCGGCCGCCGCCAGCCGCCCGGCGGTGGCGACGATGTCGTCGTCGAACTTGGTCCCGAAGACGGGCACGAGGATGTTGCTGAATTCGATCTCCGGCACCTGCTTGGTCAGCGCCCGCTCGGTCACCGAGACCCGCTTGGTCAGCGTCGTCCCCTCGAAGACCTTGCGGTAGACGACGTAGAAGGTGAGCCCGAAGACCATCCAGCCGAGCCCGACCCAGCGCGCGGTCGAGTGGTAGACGAGGACGCTGAGAAAGGCGAGGCCGCTGAGCACCGCCGCGGCGACCGCCGGCAGCGGCACCGTCGCCACCCCCCAGTGGAAGCCGAAGGGGATCCGGAACGGCCGCCGCCGGTCGGGGTCCTTGACCCGCATGCGGATGATCGAGAGGTGGGCGATCGTGATCGCCAGCGTCGCCCCGAAGGCGTAGATGCTGGCCAGCAGCTTGACGTTGGTCGGGACGACGAGCCCGATCGCGATGATCCCGCTCAAGACGATCGCGACGTACGGGGTCGCGTTGCGGCGGTCGAGTTTCCCGAGCCAGCTGGGGATCTGGCGGTTGATCGCCAGCGTGTAGATGTGGCGGGAGACGCCGAGCATCGAGGTGCTGGCGGCCCAGACGAGCACCGGCGTGGCGATCGCCATCACCAGCCAGCGCATCGAGTCGGCGACCCAGGCCGGGTGGTACTGGGAGACGACCCCGAGCACCGGCTCCTCGACGAACTCGCCACCGAGCGCGGTGTGCGGGCCGCCGGGGCCGCCGACCACCGGCACCGCCATCAGCGCCACCGCCGCCATCAGCGCGTAGACCAGCGGCACCCCGATCGCGCCGATGCTGGCGACTCGCCGGAGGTCGTCGCGACTGACGTCGATGTCCGGCGCCAGGTCCGAGGCGGCCTCGATCCCCGCGTATGCGAGCATCGCCACCACCGCCGCATAGACGATGTCCTTGAAGGTCGGCTCGGTGAAGAGGTGGATGTGCTCGGTCAGCCGGTCGGGATGCATCACCACCAGCGCCCCGACGACGATCACCGCCAGCTGCAGACCAAGGTCGGCGAGGGCAAGGAAGACCAGCGAGGCCTGACGCTCGCGGCCGGTGACGTTGAGGATGTTGAGGACGCAGACGGCGACGATCACCGCCGTCGCGATCCCGATCTCCCAGCCGGGATTGGAGAAGTCGCCCGAGATCGGCTCTAGGTAGTGCGGGACCGAGATCGCCGCCAGGGCGATCACGATCAGGTAGTCGATCAGGATCGCCCAGCCGGCGATGAAGGCGACGAGCTCGTTGAAGGCGTGGCGGGCGAAGGTCGAGGAGCCGCCGCGCTCGCGGAACATCGCCCCGCCCTCGACGTAGGTGAGCGTGGTGAGGCCGAAGAGGAGGCCGGCGGCGAGGAAGATCAGCGGCGTCAGCCCGAGGCCGCGGTCGGCGACCACCCCGAGGGCGAAGTAGATCGAGAAGCCGACCGCTGAGTAGGCGGCGGCGAACAGCCAGGGGACCCCGAGGCCGCGCTTGACGATCGGCTCGGCCCGCGGCTCCTCCGGCCGCCGTGGGCGGCCGCCGTTCCCCTCGGCCGGGTTACTCGCCGCCACCGCTCATCCTCGCTCCCGCCCAGAGGCGGCCGATGCCGATGCCAACGAAGGCGAGCCCGAGCAGGAACCCGAGCGAGGCTGGGCCGCCGCCGTTCGCCAGGGTCATCACCAGGACCACGAGCCCGATCGCGACGAAGGCGAACGAGAAGGCGCGGACGGCGCCGTGATAGACGCGCTCGCCGCTCACGGCGTCGCCTCGGCGAGGGCGGCGCCGGGGATCGCCGCCGGCTTTTCGCTTGGGTCGGAGACGACGATCACCCGGCAGGGGCGCTCGCCCAGGATCGTCTGCAAGGTCTTGTCGTAGAGCGGCACGCCGTTGCGGTAGCGCAGGCCGACGACGATCGCCTCCGCCTTGATCTCGGCCGCCTCCTCGGAGACCGAGTAGCCCGCCTGCCCCGGCCGCACCCGCGCCACGTGCCCGGTCACCCGCTGGCCGCCGATCAGCTTCGCCTCCTCGATCCGCTGCTGCGCTTCGCCTTCGCGCTCGGGGATCTCGGCGTTCAAAGGCAGGTTGGTCGGCACGGTCATCATCGAGTGGACGTGGATGCCGCGGCGCTTCTTGCCCGCGAGCTTGATCGCGGTGGCGACCATCTCCGGGGAGAATTCTTCGTCGTCCTCGAAGGCGACCAGCACGCTTCGGTACTCGACCTCCTCGACCCCGAGCGGCTCCGGCAGCACCACCTTCA
>JBQCHW010000214.1:0-5830 GCA_051954315.1 Solirubrobacterales bacterium | reverse complement strand
CGCTGGAATTGGCGCACACGCGCCGCGTCATAATTCAACGACCCAAGATCGAAGGTCAGCATGCCGAGATTGTGCGTGTCAAAACCGGGATCGGTCTGCTGCGCGTTCCTCAGGCTGATGACAAACAGTCCCGCGCCGATCAGCGCCAGCTCCTCGGGGTCGAGCCAGACGCCGTGGGCGAGGA
This sequence comes from Solirubrobacterales bacterium, assembly GCA_051954315.1. GTDB lineage: Bacteria > Actinomycetota > Thermoleophilia > Solirubrobacterales > 70-9 > VAYN01. The sequence continues at coordinate 5,646 of JBQCHW010000214.1, read as the reverse complement.
TCGTTTTCTCGCTCAGGAGGCCGAGGCGGTCGAGGTAGTGGGCGGGCCGTTCGCCGTGCTCGGCAAGGCAGTCCTGGACCTCTTTCTCGGTCTCAGAGAGGTGGATCTGCACCGGCAGCCCGCGCTCGGCGCTGAGCTCGCCGATCCACCGCAGCGACTCTTCGCTGACCGTGTAGATCGCGTGCGGGGCGAGGGAGGGAACGATCCGCGGCCCGCAGCCGTCGAGCGCCTCGAGGCCGCGGTGGGCCATCTCGCGCAGGTCGGCCGGGGTGCCATGGAGGTCGAACAGCGGCGCCCCGATCGCGGCGCGGATACCGCTCTCCTCGACCGCCCGCGCCGTCGCCTCGGGCTGCCAGTACATGTCCCAGAAGCGGGTGGTGCCGCTGCGGATCATCTCCGCGCAGGCCAGCCGGGCGCCCCAGTAGACGTCCTGGTCGTCGAGCTTCGCCTCGACCGGCCAGATCTTCTCTTCCAGCCAAGGCATCAGCGGCAGGTCGCCGCCGCTGCCGCGGAACAGCGTCATCGCCGCATGCGTATGCCCGTTGACCAGCGGGGGTACCAGATGAGCGTCGGCGGCATCGATCACCTCATCCCCAGCCTCAGCCACAACGCCAGCCCCCAGCGCCGCGATCACCCCGTCCGCGCACCGAACTCCGACCCGCTCCCCGCCCAAGAGCGCATCCGTGACCACGAGCGTCATTGCGTGGTTCCTTTGTCGGCCATGACACGACAAAAGAACCACGGCTTCATCGGCCGACCGCCCCGAGGCGCGGGAGGACGGCGGCGAGGCCCTCTCGGAGGCGCTCGGCGTTGGCGCGGCGGTCGGCTTCCATCCCGGCGGTGCTGACCGGCTCGGCGGCGAGGCCGTTGGCGAGGTTGTCGACGACGCAGAGGGCGGCGTAGTCGAGGCCGAGCTCGCCGGCGACGACGCACTCCGAGGCGATCGTCATCCCGACCACGTCGGCGTGGGCCGCCATCAGCCAGATCTCGGCGGGGGTCTCGAAGCGCGGCCCTCGCGCCTGCCAGTAGACGCCGCCGTCGCGCGGGGCCTGGCCGCCCTCGCCCCAGGCTGTGATCACTTCCTCGCGCCAGCGCGGGGCGAAACCGGGCGCCGAGTGGGCGCGCTCGTCGCCGAAGATCGAGTCGCCCTGGCCGAGGGCGATGAAGTCATCGGGGCAGACGAGGCTGCCGACCTCGAGCTCCGCTTTCAGCGAGCCGACCGAGCCGATCCCCAGCACCCGGTCGCAGCCCTGCTCGAGCAGCGGTCGCAGGTTCGCCTCGTGGTCGATCGCGTGGGGGAGGACGAAGCCGCCGCCGGGATCGTGCCGCTGCACGATCGCCGCCCCCTGCGCAGCCGCCGCAGCCGCAATCTCCTCCCCGCCCGGCCCAAGCGCGTTGCTGCCAAGAATCACCGCAAGACGACCCATCGCGCGATCCTACGCGGCGACCAATCCGAACTGCATCAAATTCCATGCCCGGCAGGCCGGAAATTTGATGCAGTTCGCTCCGTTGCCTCAGCCTTCGCGCTGCGCTTTGAACGCCGCGGCGGCCTCGTCGTGGTCGACCAGCGGCTCGGGGTAGTCGAGGCGGGCGAAGCCTTCCATCGCCCAGGGGCGGAAGATCGCCTTGCCGCGGACGCCCTCCAGCTCGGGCAGGTAGCGGCGCACGTAGTGGCCTTCGGGGTCGAAGCGTTCGGCCTGGCGCACCGGGTTGAGGACGCGGTTCGGGCGGGTGTCGTTGCCGGTCCCGGCGACCCACTGCCAGTTGCCGGCGTTGTTGGCGATCTCGCCGTCGGTCAAGAGGTCCCAGAAGTGCCAGGCGCCGGAGCGCCAGTCGACGTAGAGGTCCTTGCAGAGGAAGGAAGCGACGGTCATCCGCGCCCGGTTGTGCATGAACCCCTCCTCGGCCAGCTGCCGCATCGCCGCGTCAACCAGCGGGTAGCCGGTGCGCCCCTCCTTCCAAGCCTCGAAGGCGCGCTTCGACTTCGACCAGCGGTCGCGCCGCGGCCGGTAGTCGCGGTGGGGGAGGAAGGGCGTCGCCGCCAGCACCTGGTGGTGGAAGTCGCGCCAGCAGAGCTGCCGCACGAAGGCCGCGCCGCCGCGCCGCTCGTCCGCCTCGCCCGCCAGCTCCAGCGGCGAGACGCAGCCCCAGCGGATGTAGGCGCTGAGGCGGGAGGTGTCGTCGCCCGGGAGGTCGTTGTGCTGGTCCTCGTAGTGGCCGAGGCCGTCGCGGAGGAAGGCGCGCATCCGCTTGCGCCCCTCGACCTCGCCGCCGGGCAAGCGCCCCTTCGAGGGGCTGCCGCTGACCAGGGACTCGAGCTTCGGCAGCCGCCCGGCCGCCAGCTTCGAGGGCACCGAGAGCTTGCGGGGCGCCGGCGCCAGCTCCCGTTTCCGCAACCCGCTCCAGGCGCGGTGGTAGGGGGTGAAGACCTTGAAGTGGTCGCCGCTCGTCGGCGTCACCGCCCCGGGGGGGACGATCGTCACCCCCGGGTGCGCCGCGAACTCGATCCGCTCCTCCTCGCAGGCCCGCGCCAGCCGTTCCTCGCGCCCGCGCGCGTAGGCGCTCCAGTCGGCGCTGACATGGAGCTGGGTGGCGCCGCACTCGCGGGCCACCGCGACCGCCTCCCGAACCGGATCCCCTTCGCGCACGAACAGCCGCCCGCCCGCTTTGCGCAGCGCCTGGTCAAGGTCCGCCAGCGCCTCGAGCATGAAGGCGACCCGGTTCGGGGCCGCGAAGCGAGACCGCAGCAGGCGCTCGTCGAAGACGAACAGCGGCACCGTCCGCTCGGCCTTCGCGGCGGCGGCGAGCGCCGGGTTGTCGTGCACCCGCAGGTCGCGGTTGAAAAGGACGAGCGCGGTCTCGATTGCCATATGGTCCTGCAATGGAGAACGGGGAGAGTCGCGAGGCGGATCAGCGCTCGCGCCAGGCCGACGAGGCCGAGGAAACCGACGACGGGCTCCATCCCGAATCGGGCCGCGACGAGACCGAGCAGGAACGCCTCGACCGCAACCTCGGCGAGCTGCTGCAGGAGCTGCGGGTCGCCCTGCCCGGCGTCCAGGTCCTCTTTGCCTTCCTGCTCGCGGTCCCGTTCCAGCAGGGCTTCGAACACGTCACCGAGTTCCAGAAGGTCGTCTACTTCGCGACCCTGATGCTGACCGCGATCTCGGCGACGATGCTGATCTCGCCTTCCGCCTACCACCGGATCACCTTTCGCTACCAGCAGAAGCGCCGCCTCGTCTACTACTCCAATCGCTTCGCGATCATCGGCCTCGCCCTGCTGGCGCTGGCGATGACCGGCGCGATCCTCCTGGTCACCGACTTCCTCTTCTCCAAGGCCGCGGCCTTCGTCGCCGCCGGGGTGGCGCTCTCCGTCTTCGGCTTCTTCTGGTTCGCCTTGCCGCTGCGGCGGCGGCTCAAGCTCAGCGCCGGGCAGGAGCCTCTAAGCAAGCCCGAAGACGACTGAGCTCCTCGGTCAGCTCGTCGAGGTAGGGCAGCTCGGGCGCTTTCTCGCGCAGCAGCTCGAGGTCCAGTTCCCAGATCTCCAGCTTCAGCTCCAGCGGCACCTTGAATTCGTCGCGGACGGCGTCGCCTTCGGAGGCGTAGGCGTCGCGCAGCGTCTTCGAGTTGGTGAGCTTGTCGGCGCCGTAGATCGCCAGCGCCTCGACCGGGGCGGCGGCCAGCCGTTCGCGGTGCTCGGCCTTGCGCTCCCGGTAGTCCTCGAGCTCCTCGTCGTCGGTCATCGCCCCGACCAGTCCGGCGACCTCACCGCCGAACTTCTCCCGCAGCTCGTCGAGGCTCGTCGCGGAGTCCTCGACGACGTCGTGCAGGAGCGCCGCCGCCAAGACCTCGTCGCCGTAGCCGAGTCCGTCGAGTGTCGCCGCCACCTGGATCGGGTGCTCGACGTAGGGCATACCGCCGCTGCCGTTGCGGGTCTGTCCCGCGTGGTCGGAGCGCGCCTGCTCGAGCGCGCTATGCACCAGCGGCGAGCGCTCGGCGGCTGCCTCGATCCGGTCGCCAGAGGACACGACCGCAGCGTAGAGGATCGATTCCTCAGGGATGCCGGTTCGGCTGGTTAAGCGGTGGCGACCGGGCGCGTCGCCCGCACCGGCAGCTCGTACTCGTCGCCTTCGGCCGCCAGCTCGATCGCCGCCGGGTCCCCGCCCATCTCGCTCCACCGCTCCTTCGCTTCCTTGCCGAGCCCGTCGAGGAACTCGTCGGAGTGCAACGGGTCGTGGTGGAAGAGGACGGTCCGCTCGGCGCCGGTGCGGCGGGCGAAGCTGAGCGCGTGCGAGGTTGCCGAGTGGCCCCAGCCGAGGTGGCTCGGGTACTCGGCGTCTGAGTACTGGCCGTCGTGGAGCAGCAGCGAGGCGTCCTTGGCGAGGGCGAAGCCGGAGATCCAGTCCTCCTCGAGATGGTCGAGGTCGGCGCCGAGCGCCGGCTCGTGGTCGGGGATGTAGGCGAAGGAGGAGTCGCCGTCGTCGATCCGGTAGCCGAGGGTCGGGCCGCGGTGGGAGACCGAGGCGGAGCGGATGCGGGCGGGGCCGATCTCCCACTCGCTCTCCGGGCAGTGGCGGAAGGAGACGTCGCAGGGCAGCTCGCGGACCTCGACCGGGGAGAGCGGCGCCGAGATGTAGCGGGCGATGCGGTCGCGCAGCGAGGCCTCGGGCGAGGCCGGGCCCCAGATCACGATCTCGGTCTGCGGGCGGAAGGCGGGGGCGAAGAAGACGAGGCCCTGGATGTGGTCGAGGTGGAGGTGGGTGAGGAGGATGTGGAGGCGGCTCGGCTCGTCGGGGAGGGCGAGCCCGAGGCAGCGGATGCCGGTGCCGGCGTCGAGCGCCAGGACCGAGCCGTCGGAGAGGGTTACGCCGACGCAGGAGGTGTTGCCGCCGTAGCGGATCGTTTCCGGCCCCGGGGCCGGGATCGATCCCCGCGTGCCCCAGAGCTTGACCTTCACGCCGGCCCGGCTCCGTTGCCGTTGACGCTGGCGAGCGAGGGCCAGAAGACGGCGATCGCGCCCTGCGAGCCGTGGGCGGTGAGGATCGGGAAGGCGGAGACCTCGACGTCGTGGGCCGAGCCGTCGGTCGAGCGCACTGTCATCTCGGCGTGCGCCGGCCGCCCCGCTCGCACCGCCTTGACGATCGGCAGGTCGTCGTAGGGGATCGGTTCGCCGGTCTCGTCGAAGGGGCCGAAGAGCGAGCCCCACTCCTGCGGCCCGACCGTCCCCAGCTCCTCGAAGCGTTTGCCGAGCAGCAGGCCGGCGGCCTCGTTGTAGAAGACCAGCAGCCCGCCCTCGTCGACGAGGAAGGCAGGGGTCGAGAGAGCCGACATCAGGTTGCGGGCGAGAATCAGCTCTAGCGGCCGCTGCGTCACAAAAGACACTTTAGTTCCCCGGTCCTAATCGCCTGGGGAAATTGCCGGGATTTGCGCTGCAGAAGCCAAGATCGACACTGTCCCGTTACAACCGTGACGAAGGCGTGATTTTGGTCACTTAGATCCCTTTGAACCGGTGGGAGGGCCGGGGGGGGGGGCCCCCCCGGGGCGCCAAACCCACAAAAAAAAAAAGAAAATGTTTTAATAAACCCCACAAAAGAAGAAACCCCCCCCCCAGAACAAACGACAAAAATAAAACAAAATATTAGATCAAGT
>JBQCHW010000213.1:0-3966 GCA_051954315.1 Solirubrobacterales bacterium | reverse complement strand
CGGCGACGAAGACCATGTCGGAGCCCTTCAGCAGGCGCTTGATCTTGTCCTGCTCCTCGAAGGCCGAACGGTGGCCGACCTCCGGGTCGGCGCCGGCGCCAAGCCCCCGCGTCTGCTCGTCGCCGATGTGGACGGTGACGTCAGCGACGCAGAGCTGCAGCGACTGCAAATCCGTGTTGACAGCCATGAACTCGACCCCGGGCACCCGGGCGTCGACCATCCGGTTGACCGCGTTGACGCCTGCCCCGCCGACGCCGACGACCTTGATCACCGGCTGGTGCGGCTCGCCGCTGCCGGGCGGCTCGTAGGCCGGCTCCTCGCGCCCGTAGCGCGGGTTTTCCGGCGTGAACTGTTCCCGTCGCGGCTGCGGCTCCTCGTTGAAGACCCGTTTCAGCCGCTCCGGGGCGGGCTCGGTTGAAGTCTCGATCTCACCGGCGTCCTGGTCGAAGAAAGTGGGCGCCTCCTCCTGCTGAAGAGGGACGTCGGTTGAAGTCTCTTCCTCGGCGACAGGCTCGGGAGCGGGCTCGCGTGCCGGGGGCGGCGTCTCCTGCTGCTGTTCCTTCTGCGCCTCGGCCGGATCCTGACGCCCATACCGCGGCGCCTCTGGCGGGTCCATCGGCGCGTCCTCGGTCGTCGACCGGAACAGGTCGGACAGCGGCCCCTCGCGCATGCTTGCGCGCTTGTCACGCCGAGCCATGAGACAGAACCTCCTTCGCCAGCTCCCGGTAGTAGTTCGCAGCGCTCGAGTCCGAATCGTACTTGAGCACGGAGGCGCCTTTGACCGGCGCCTCGGCGAACTTGATCGCCTTTTTGATCCGGGACTGGAAGACGAGGTCGCCGAAGTTCTCCTCGAGGATTTCCACCGCCTCCTTGGCGTGGATCGTCCGCGAGTCGAGCATCGTCGGCAGGATGCCCTCGATCCGGACTTCCGGATTGAGGTTCTCCTGGATCATCCGCAGGGTGTTCTGGAGCTGGACCAAGCCGCGCATCGAGAGGTACTCGCACTGGACCGGGACGATCACTTTGTTAGCCGCGGTCAGCGCGTTGATCGTCAGCAGGCCGAGGCTCGGCGGCGTGTCGATGCAGACGAAGTCGTAGTCGCCGTGGACCTCTTTCAGCGCTTTCTCCAGCGAGCGCTCGCGGCCGATCTTGGTGCTCATCGCGATCTCGGCGCCGGCCAGGTCGATCGAGGCGACGGCGATGTCGATCTCCCGCTTGACGATGATCTCGGAGATCGGCATGTCGTTGACCAGCACGTCGTAAAGGCTCTTCTCGACCTTGTCCGGATCGATCCCCTGACTCATCGTCAAGTTCCCCTGCGGATCGAGGTCGATGCAAAGCACCCGATAGCCGGACTCAGCAAAGGCAACTGCCAGATTCAGAGTCGTAGTCGTCTTGGCGACCCCGCCCTTCTGGTTGGCAAAGGCAATGACTTCAGCCGTCTTAACCGGCTCCTCGGCGACAGCCTCTTTCTCCTTCAAGAAGTCGAGTCGAGTAGGCGCAAGCAGGTCCACAGCCTTGAGCCGAGCGGGCCCCTCCTCTTCGTCCTCGGTCTGAGCGTTGAGCGCAGGCTCCTCGGCGGGCTCCTCCACCACAGGCTCAGGCTCCGCGACAACCGTGGGCTCCTCTTCGATCGCAGCTGGCGGCTCGACGGGCCGCTCGGGCACCGCCTCTTCCATCTGCTGCAGCTCGTCGACGATCGGACGCTCCTCCTCGATCTCGACGGGAGCAGGCTTCGGCTTCTTTCGGCTTAGAAATCCCATTGCGCGGATATTCGTATGGGACCCGGCTTTTCCTGCCGGCCACCGAAATTGCTAGGAATCAGCCAATCCCCGATCTTTTAGACAAGCGGCTCGTAATCGTCACCGGCAAGGGTGGCGTCGGCAAGACGACCGTCGCCGTGGCCCTCGGGCTGCGGGCGGCGAGCGAAGGCAAGCGGACGATCGTCTGCGAGGTCTCCTCCCAGGAGAACGCCTCACGGATGTTCGAGCACACCGCCGTCGGCTTCCACGAGGTCGAGATGGAGGAGAACCTCTGGTCGATCTCGATCGACCCCGACGAGTCGATGCGCGAGTACGTGCTGCTGCAGCTGAAGGTGCGGGCGATGCGCGACATGCTCTTCCGCAGCCGCATCTTCAACTACCTCGCCGCGGCCACCCCCGGGCTGAAGGAGCTGGTGACGATCGGGAAGATCTGGGAGCTCGCCCAGCTCGACCGCAAGGTGAAGAAGGGGCGCAAGTACGACCTGGTGATCGTCGACGCGCCGGCGACCGGCCACGGGGTCGGCTTCCTGCAGACGCCGCGGACCTTCGCCTCGATCGCCCGCGTCGGCCCAATCCACTCGCAGGCCCAGCAGCTCGACCGCTTCATCACCGATCAGGAGAACACGGGCACGGCGATCGTCGCCCTGCCCGAGGAGATGCCGGTGAACGAGTCGATGACCCTGGAGCGGGATCTGCGCGAGGAGGTCGGGGTCGCGGTCGACCGCGTCTACCTCAACGGGCTCTACCCGGAGCGGTTCAAAAAAGCCGAGGCGGAGAAGCTGGCGGCGTTGGCCGAGGGCGAGAACGGGGCGACGAAGGCGGCTGCGCGGGCGGCGCTCTCGGAGTACGGGAGGGCGAAGACGCAGCGGGCGCAGCTGAGCCGGCTGAAGAAAGGCGTCGAGGCGCCGGTGAAGACCCTGCCCTTCCTCTTCGAGCCCGAGATCGACGTCGAGGCGGCGCGCAAGCTGGCGGGGAAGCTCGGCTGATGGCCTCGGTGGGAGAAGTCCTCGAGGGCAAGTCGATCTGCATCTGCGCCGGCTCCGGCGGCGTCGGCAAGACCACGACCTCGGCGGCGATCGCGCTGGGGATGGCGCAGCAGGGGCTGAAGGTCTGCGTGCTGACGATCGACCCGGCGAAGCGGCTGGCCGACTCGCTCGGGCTGGCGGAGCTGGGGAACGAGGCGCGCCAGGTCGACCCGGCGCTGTTCGAAGAGCAGGGGGTCGAGATCAAGGGCGAGCTCTGGGCGATGATGCTCGACGCGAAGGCGACCTTCGACGAGCTGATCGCGCGGCAGGCGCCCGACGAGGAATCTCGCGACCGCGTCCTCAACAACCGCATCTACCAGCAGATCTCCAGCGCGCTGGCCGGCTCCCAGGAGTACATGGCGATGGAGAAGCTGTTCGAGCTCCACACCGAAGGCGGCTTCGACCTGCTCGTCCTCGACACGCCCCCGACCCGCAACGCCCTCGACTTCCTCGACGCGCCGAAACGGCTGACCCAGTTCATCGAGGGCAAATCCCTGCGGGTGTTCATGAAGCCGACCGGGCTGGCGGCGAAGGTGACCGGCCGCGGCGTCTCCGTCGCCCTTTCCGTCTTCAAGAAAATCGTCGGCTTCGACCTGCTCGCCGACCTGGCCGAGTTCTTCAACGCCTTCAGCAGCATGGTCGACGGCTTCCAGGCCCGCGCCAAGCGCGTCAACAAACTGCTGGCCGATCCGGAGACCTGCTTCCTGGTGGTCTGCGGCCCCCAGGGCGAGCCGATCGACGAGGCCGTCTACTTCCACCGCAAACTGGTCGAGGCGAAGCTGCCCTTCGGCGGCGTCGTTGTCAACAAGGTCCACTACGCCGCCGACGAGCCGGTCGCCGAGGTCGACGACCTCCCCACCGCCCTCGCCGAGAAGCTGGACGACTCCGCCCTGGCGAAACGCGTAGCGGATAATTTCGCCGACTACCAAGCCCTGGCCGAGCGCGACGCCCGCAACATCGACCACCTCGCGGGCGAGCTGCGCACCAGCTGCGTGATCCGCGTCCCCTACTTGGACGAGGACGTCCACGACCTGGCCGGCCTCTCCCAGATCGATCGCTACCTCTTCGCAACGGCGGTGGAGCGGGTCGAGTTGGCGGCGGGGCGGGCCTGAGCCCGCCCCGCCCAACGCAGATCCTTTAGCGCAGGTCCTCGCAGGCGATGCCGTCGTGGTCGGCGT
>JBQCHW010000212.1:0-9913 GCA_051954315.1 Solirubrobacterales bacterium | reverse complement strand
AGGTGGGCGCGGACCCGGGCGAGCAGCTCCTCGAAGGCGAACGGCTTGACGACGTAATCAGTGGCGCCGCCTTCGAGGCCCGCGACCCGGTCGTCGACCTCGCCCTTCGCGGTCAGCATGATCACCGGCAGCGCCGGCTTGCGCCGCCGCACCGCCGCCAGCACCTCGAGCCCGTCGCGCCCGGGGAGCATCCGGTCGAGGATCACCAGGTCGAAGGGACGGTCGAGCGCCAGCCGCTCGCCCTCGACGCCGTCCGCGGCGGTCTCCATCGCGAAGCCCTCCTGGGCAAGCCCGCGCGCGAGGAAGTCAGCGATCGCCGGCTCATCCTCGATCACCAGGATCTCCACAACCGCGATGGTAGTCGGCGCACTACGATCGCCTGATGAGCGTTCAGCGCGGGCCAGGCGGGGTGGTCCACGAGGAGGCCTCCTCGGCAATCTCGCCGACCGCCCACTACACGGGGGAGACCTGGGTGCGGAACGGGCTCTCCCATCCCGGGCTCACGACCTGGCAGGGGCGCCTCTTCTACGACACGCTGCGGGTTCCGAACGCGATCAGCAGGCGACTGGGCCGGCCGAGCCTCGACGGCCTACTGCTTGCCCGCCACCGGATCATCGACTCCCTGCTCGAGGAGCTGATCGAAGGTGGGGTCAGCCAGGTGGTCGAGGTCGCCTGCGGGATGTCGCCGCGGGGCTGGCGGTTCAGCGAGCGCTACGGGGACGCGCTCACTTATGTGGAGGCCGACCTGCCGCCGATGGCCCGCCGCAAGCGTGAGGCGCTGGCGCGGATGGACTCGCTGGGCGAGCACCACCGCGTCGTCGAGCTCGACGCCCTTCGCGACGGCGGCCCCGGCAGCCTCGAGGAGCTGGTCGGCACGATGGACCCGGCCGCGGGGCTGGTGGTCATCACCGAGGGCCTGCTCACCTACTTCGACGACGAGACCGTCGCGGCGCTGTGGGAGCGGCTGGCGCGGATGCTGCGCCCGTTCGCGACCGGCGCCTACCTCGCCGACCTCCGCCTCGGCCACGCCGACATCGCCGAACGGGCCTTCGCTCTCCTCCTCGGCGCCTTCGTCCGCGGCCGGATCCACGCCTTCCCCGGCGACGAGGCGGAAGCCGCGGACGCCCTCCGCGCGGCCGGCTTCGATCGGGCGGCGCTGCACCCTTGCGATCAGCACCCGGCGGCCGCCGGGGAGACCGCCCCCGGCATGCTCAGCATCATCGAGGCGAGGACCGCGCGGCCGATTTGAGCGCCTAGGGCGACGGCGGCGACCGTTTCGCTCATATCTGGTTCGAATCGTTGCGGCGGCCGGGGGGCCGCCGTAGGTTTGCCGCGCTGGCAGGGAACAGCAGTGCTCAGTTCATACGCAGGGAGGCGTATTGCTAGTCGCAGCGACTGGGATGGGTGTGGCGTCGAATGGCCGAAGGGATCCGGTCCGGATCGGTCTGGCCGTCGCTTGGCTGCTCGGGCTTCTCGTCGTCTGTCTCGGCTGCCGCGCCGGTGCGGCCACGGCAGCGTCGTTGCCGGAACCGGTCGCGGTCGCCTCGGGCGTGCCCGACCAGGGGCGGGCCTGGGAGATCCTCAGCCCCGAAGAACCGATGGGCGCCGTGTTGGCGATCTTTGCCGGTCTCGCCGACAACGGCGACAGGATCGTTTACGAAACGCGGAGCCCGATTCCCGGCTCGCCGAGCGGCGATGCCCAGGCCGCGAACATCTCGATCCGCAGGGACAGCGGCTGGGTGAACGAACAGCTCCCCTCGCCCTACTCGAAGACGCCGTCCCTCTATCCCTACGAGGCCGCGGTCCTCTTCGACTCCGACCTCCGGGCCTCGCTGGGGTGGAGCTGGATCCCGGCCCAAGGGCCCTTCTCGGAAGTTCGGGGTGTCTTCCGCGGCGAGCCCGACGGGACCTTCGCCTTGAAGGCGGTCTTGAACTACAACGACAACTACTTCATCGGCGGTTCCGCCGATCTCCGGCGCTCCTTCTTCACCTCTCTCGGCCATCTCGTCCCCGCGGATGCCGGGCGCACCGCGGGCAGGTCGATCTTCGAACTGGACGATGCCGGCATCCATCAGCTCGACGTCGACACCGCCGGCAACCTGCTCTTCGCCTGCGGCGCCGACGTACCGCCCGGCAGCGGGATCGCGGCGGACGGTCGCCGCGTCTTCATCGTGCCGGGATCCGAATGCCACGGGCAGGGGGGCGTCTACCTGCGCGAGGGCGGCACGACGACGGAGATCTCGAGCCCGTCCTGCGCCCTGCCGGACTGCGGGGGCGAACCGGATCCGCGCTTCGCCGGCGCCACCCCGGACGGCGCCCACGCGTTCCTCTTCGCCGAAACGAGGCTGACCGCGGACGACACCGACCCGGCCCCCGACCTCTATCGCTACGACGTCGGCAGCGGACAGCTGACGCTGCTGACCGGGACGCCCGGCCTGGTGCCCACCGGCGCCCAGGCGGTGCCTGCGCCCGACGGCTCGGCCGTCGCCTTCGGCGCCGCGGACGAAGGCAGCGAAGGCACGGCGATCCTCGACGCCCATGGCACTCGGTTCCTGGCGACCCCCCCGAGCCGCATGGAATGGTCTGCCGACAGCCGCTACTCGGTCTTCAGCACCAAGCTGCAGCTGACGCCGCAGGACCACGACGGACAGCTCGACGTCTACCGCTACGACTCGCAGTCCGGCACCTTCACCGAGGTCTCGGCGGGCCTCGCGGGGGCCGGCAACGGCGCCTTCGCCGCCGAGCTCGGCGGCGGTGCGGGCCTGGAGCTCCTGACCCGGTTCCTCCCCGGCAGCCCCTATCGGGTGATGTCCGCCGACGGCCAGCGGGTCTTCTTCGGCACCGCCGAGCGCCTCGTCCCCGAGGACGGCAACGAGGCGCCGGACGTCTACGAGTGGGCGGGGGGGAGCCTGGGGCTGATCAGCAGCGGCGGGGGTGGCGCGGGCGAAGGGGGCAGCACCTACCTCAACGCGACCCCGGACGGCCGCACGGTCGTCTTCCGCACCGCGCAGACGCTGCTGCGGCGGGACCGCGACGGCGGCGACTTCGACTACTACGCGGCCCGCATCGGCGGTGGTTTCCCGGAGCCGCCCGAGCCGCCGGGGCCGGGCTGCGAGGGTGCCTCGTGCCGGGCGGCCGGCAGCAGCCCGCTCGCTATCTCCCCGCCCGCCGCGGCCCAGGGGAAGCTTGCGCTGCGACGTCCCATCGCCGCCGAACGAGCGCGCTTCGCAGCCAGCGGCTGGCTGGAATTGCTGGCCGAAGCGCCGCGCTCAGGCAAGCTCTCCGCCAGGGCTCGCGCCCGCCTCGGTTCCCGCCCGCGAACGATCGCCAGCACCGCCGTCAGGGTCTCCGAAGCCGGGCCGGTGCGCCTGCGCCTTCGCCTCAGCCCGGCCGCCCGCAAGGCCCTGCGACGGGGGAAGGCGCTGCGGGTGAGGGTCGCCGTCTCGATGGGCCGGCGCGATACCGCCCATCAGTCCTTCTCGATCGCGAGGCGTCCATGAGCGCAGGTCGCCGCATGGCCCTCATCCTCGTGACCGGGCTGGCCGCCTTGCTGTTCCTTCCCAGCTCCAGCTTCGGCCAGCTCGCCTTCCCGCCGCACGCCGTCGAGCTCGAAGCGCTCGACGGCGAAGGTCGAGCGGATCTGCAGGCCGGCTCGCACCCGGACCTGCTGGTGGCGACCGTCCACATGACGCTCGGAAAAGAACGGGGCGAAGGGCCGCGCGGCTTCGCGATCGAATTTCCGCCGGGCTTCGGCGGTGACGCCAACGCGGTCCCGCCCTGCCCGCGCAGCATCGCCAGCGGACCCTTTTTCCACTGCCCACCGCAGTCGCGGGTCGGCACCTTCATCGCCGCCGAAGACACCGCCAACCCGACCTCCCTTTTCCTGATTCAGCCAAGGGCCGATGAAGCGATTTCCATGGGTGGCTGGGATCTGGCGGTGCCGATCGCGATGGCTGGGCATCTGCGGCCCCAGGATCAGGGGCTGAGCCTGGAAGTCGACGACATCCCCGAGGCTTTCGGCTCGATCGAAGTCGTCAGGGTCGAACTCTTCGGAGTGCCCGCCGACCACCAGGAAGGGACCTCGATCGCGCGGCGCGGGCTGCTGACGCTGCCGACCGAATGCGGCAAGCCGCTCACCGCCACGGTGAGGATGCGGTCCTGGTCAGAACCGGAACGCTGGCTCACGACCGAAGCTTCGACCGACCAGCCGCTGCGCGGCTGCGCTGACCTCCCCTTCGACCCCGGGCTGGCGATCGCCCTCGACCACCCGGTCGCCGACAGCCCGACCGGGGCGCGGATCGAGCTGAAGCTGCCGCAGGCGACGGCGGCCAACCAGCTGGCAACCGCCGGCCTCCGCGAAGCGACCATCTCCCTCCCGGAGGGGGTGACGATCTCGCCGGCGGCGGCCCAGGGCCTCCTCGCCTGCAGCGACGAGCAGCTCGGCCGCGGGAAGGCCGGCGCCCCGACCTGCCCGCCCGCCTCCCAGATCGGCACCGCCAAGCTCGAAGGGCCGCAGCTCCGCGAACCGCTCAGCGGCCGCGTCTACCTCGGCCAGGAACTGCCGGGCGACCGTTTCCGCCTCTTCGTCTACGCAGCCGGAGCCGGCGCCGAAGCGAAGATCGTCGGCTCGCTCCACCCCGATTCCCGCACCGGCAGGCTGACGGCGAGCTTGGCCGACCTGCCCGCGGCCGGGTTCGAAACGATGTCGCTGGAGCTGGAAGGCGGCTCCGACGCCCTCCTGGCGACCCCGCTCGAATGCGGGCAGGCGGCGGTCTCCGCCACCTTCACCCCCTCCAGCGGTACGCCGCCGGTGACCCGCTCGGGTGCCGTCGCGATCGGCGGCCGGGGCGGCTCGGGCTGCGGCAAGGCCCCGTTCTCGCCGACGCTGGCGGCGGGCAGCGCGAACCCGCGCGCCGGCGGCTCCACCTCTTTCCAGGTCAAGGTCGGGCGCGCGGACGGCGAACAGCTTCCGAGCCGGGTTGCGATCTCGTTGCCGGAGGGGATGAGCGCGACTCTTCGCGGGGTCGGGAGGTGTGGCGACGATCAGGCCGCGGCCGGCGATTGCCCGGCCTCCAGCCGGATCGGCCGCGCAGTCGTCGAGCTCGGGCCGGGAGCGAAGACGAGCGGTCTCGAAGGCTCGATCTACCTGACCGGCCCCTACCGGGGGGCTCCCTTCGGCGTGGCCCTCGCCTTCCCGGCGAAGATCGGCCCCTTCGACCTGGGGACCATGGCGGTGCGGGGCACCGTCCGCGTCGACCGGCTCAGCGGCCGGGTGAAGATCGAGACCGATCCGCTGCCGCGGTTGTTCGAAGGCACCGCGATGCGGTTCCAGAGCATCGGCCTGGCGATCGACCGGCCGGGGTTCATCCACAACCCGACCTCGTGTGCGCCCCGAGCGGTAACGGCCACCGTCACCTCCACCGCCGGCGCCGTCGCCCAGCTGAGCCGGCCCTACCGGGCGCCCGGTTGCGTCTCGCTCCCGTTCCGCCCCCGCTTCTCGGCCGCGGTCAGCGGCGGCTCCAAGCGCGGCCAGCGACCGAGCCTGAAGATCGCCGCCCGGGTCCCCGGCGGCGGCTCCAACCTCCGTGCCGCCACCTTCGCGCTGCCGCGGCCGCTGACCTTCGACCCGGCCGGCCTCGGCGCGCTCTGCGGCACCGGCGCCGCCCAGGAAGGCTCCTGCCCGGCGGGCGCCGCGGTCGGCACCGCCCAGGCCCGCTCGCCGCTGATCGAGACGCCGCTGCGCGGGGAGGTTTTCGCCACCCGGCCGAAGCAGGGGCACCTCCCCGACCTCTGGATCAGCCTCAGCGGCGGTGGCTTGGACGTTGCCTTGCGCGTCGACACCGGCGAGAGCCACGGCCGCGCCAAGGCGAGCCTGCGCGAAGTTCCCGACATGCCGATCAGCTCGCTGCGGATGACCCTGCACGGCGGTCGCGATGGGCTCCTCTCGCTGCGGAGGAACCTCTGCGGGGCCCGCCGCTTGCAGGTGGCGGCCGACGTCGAAGGCCAGAACCGGATCCTGCTGCACCAGCGCCTGCCGCTGCGCACTGGCAGTAAATGCGACTGAGGGAGGCGGCGCCGCAGAGCGGTTTCGCCGGGCGACTGGACGCGGTCGCGCGGCTGGCGAGCCGGCATCCCCGCAAGGTGCTGCTCTGCTGGGCGCTGGTGATCGGCCTGCTGGCGCTGCGGGGGATCGGCCTCGAGGACGACCTCTCGACCCACCCCGCCTACATCGAAGGCACCGAAGCCGCACGCGCGCACGCGATCGTCGCCGGTCAGTTCGGCGGCGAAGACTCGATCATCGTCATGCTGCACGGGCCGGCGGCGGCGGTCGAGCGCCAGGGCGACGCCCTCGCGCACCGGCTCGACTCCCTGCCGAGCACCGCCGTCGTCTCCCCCTGGACCGCCGGCGGCTCGATCGACGGCCTGCAGCCGCGCCCGGGGGTGGCCGGGATGCTGATCAGCGTCGACAACCCGAGCGGGCGGGAGCCGACGATCACCCCGATCGTCCGCCGCGAGGTAGGCAGGTTCGTCTCCGCGCCCGTCCACGCCAGCATGGCCGGCTCGCCGGTGATCGTCGACTCGCTGCGGAAGTCGTTCGAATCGGCGGCGAGCGTCGGCGAGAAGCTGGCGGTTCCCGCCCTCCTGATCGTCCTCCTCTTCGTCTGCCGCTCGCTGCTCGGGGCGGCGATGCCGGTGGTGGTGGGCGGCGCCGTCGTCGCCGCCTCGAAAGGGGCGATGGCGCTGCTGCACGGGTTCTTCTCGCTTGACCCGCTGGCGGTCGGGATCGCGGCAATGCTGGGGTTGGCGCTCGGGGTTGACTACTCGCTGCTGGTCGTCTCGCGGTTCCGGCAGGAGCGCGAGAAAGGCGGCGATCCGGCTGAGGTAGTGCGGCGCACGGTCGTCGCCACCGGCCGGTCGATCGTCCCCGCCGGCGCCGGTCTCCTGCTGGCGATGATCGTCGCCACCCAGTGCCTGCCGGCGATGGTCTCCTCGATCGCCCTCGCCGCCGGCAGCGTCGCCGTCTTGAGCGTCTTCTCGGCTCTGTTCGCCGTCCCGGCCTTCCTCACGGTCGCCGGCCGCCATCTCGATCGCTGGTCGCTGCCGCCGCGCGCCGACGAAGGCGGCGCGGTGATGCGCTGGTCGCGGCGGGTCTCCTCGCGGATGCCGCTGGTGCTGGGGATTCTCTTCGCGATGGTCTTCCTCGCCGGCTGGGCCATCACCCTCGACACCGACACCGGCTCGGCCTCCCAGCTCCCTCCCGGCGACAGCGGCCGCAAGCAGCAGGAAGCGATCGAGCACCAGCTCGGCCCGGGCTGGGTCGGGCCGCTGGAAGTGGTGATGAACGGGCGCGACCAGCCGGTGACGACGAAGGCGCGGCTGCGGGCGCTGGCGGCTTTCCAGCGCCGGGTCGAAGCCGACCCGGGCGTAGCCTCGATGGCCGGCTTCCGCAGCCTCGAAGAAAGCACGGAAGAGCTGAGCGGGGTGGAAGCGAAGCTGGCGAGTCAGGAAGAAGGGCTGGGACGGCTGGGCCGCAGCATCGAGCGGGCGGAGTCGGGATCGGAAGCGAGCAGCGAAGGCTTTGCCGCCGCCGCCGAAGGCGCCTCCGCCCTGGCGACGGCGGCCGGCGAGACCGAGCGCGGCTCCCGCAGCCTCGCCGCCGGCCTGCGCGACAGCAGCAGCGGCTCGGCCCGCCTCAGCCACGGCCTCGAAAACGCGAGCGACGGCAGCCGCGACGTCGCCAGCGGCGCCTCGAAGGCCAGCAAGGGCGCCAGCAAGCTGGCCGACAAGCTCTCCGAAGCCGAAGAGGAATCCGGCGAATCGACCCACGGGGCCGAGGTCCTCAAGGGGACGCTGGAAGCGGGCGAAGAAGACCTCGCCGCGGCCGAACCGTCCCTGGAAGAGAGCGAGCGCCAGCTCGACACCGCCTGGCGGGCCTTGCAGGAAATGACCAGTGGCCAGGAAGACCCCGAATACCGCACCTCGATCGAGGCCGTCGAAGCGGCGATTCGCGGCCTCACCGGCGCCGAACCGGGGGTCGAAGAAGGCGGCTCCGACGGCGTCGGCGCCAACCTCAGGCGGGGCAAGGAACAGGTCGAAAGCGGCATCTACCTGGCCGGTGAGATGGAAACGGCGGGGGAAAAGAACGAAGACGACGTCGCCAAGCTGGCGCGCAGCACGGCCAAGCTCGAGCGCGGCCTGCGCAAGTTGAGGGAAGGCAGCCGCGAACTCTCCGGCGGGGTTAACCGGCTCTCCAGCGGCGGCGGCGAACTGACCCCCGGCCTGGCGAGCCTGGCGGCGGGAGCCGAACGGCTGAGCGGCGGCCTGGCCCAGCTCGAAGACGGTGCCGGCTCGCTGGCCGGCGGCCTCGGCAGCGGGGCGCAGCGCTCGCGCCTGCTGACCACGGGTCTGCGGCGAATCCACGGCGGCGTCGTCCACCAGCAGGGGGCGAGCGATTCCGGCCTCGACGGGGCCCGCGAGAACTCCCCGGGGCTCTTCAAGTCCGGCTACTTCTACCTGGCCGGCTTCGACGGCGTCAAGCCCGCGCAGCGGAGCAAGGTGGGCCTGCTCGTCAACCTCGACCGCGGTGGCACGGCGGCGCGGATGATCGTGATCCCGAAGGACGGGCCGGTGACCGGAGCGGCGGAAGCGACCGCCGAGCGGGTCCGCGCGGCGGCGGACCGGCTCGAACGCGAAACCGGCGCCGAGGTCGTGGTCGGCGGCCTCAGCCCCGAGCTCGACGACATCGACACGGCGCTGCGCGACAGCGGGCCGGTGGCGCGGCTGGCGCTGTCCCTGGTGACGATCGTGATCCTCCTCTTCGTCACCCGCTCCCTCGCCCTGGCGCTGATCGCGACCGTGCTCAACCTGCTCACGGTCAGCACCACCTTCGGGCTGCTCGCCCTGCTCTTCGACGGCTCGCTGCTCGGCGGCCCGGGCTTCGTCGACTCCTCGGTGATCGCCGCTGCCGTCACCCTCGTCTTCGGGCTGGCGATCGACTACGAGGTCTTCGTCTTCGCCCGCATCCGCGAGGAATACCTGCGCACCGGCTCGACGACCGAGGCGGTTGACCTGGGACTGGCCCGAACTGCTCACGTGATCACCGGGGCGGCCCTGATCATGTGCGCGGTCTTCATTGCCTTCTCGGTCTCCGAGCTGGCGACCCTGCGCAACCTCGGCCTCTGCCTGGCGATCTCGACCGTGATCGACGCGGTGCTGATCCGGTTCGTGCTGGTGCCGGCGGCGATGCGCGCGCTCGGCGATCGCAGCTGGTGGATCCCGCGCTGGCTCGACCGGCTGCTCCCGGGGTCCTCGCGGCCGGGGCCGAGGCGCCCACAACCGGGAGGGCTGGAGGCAAGGGCATGATTCCCCTGCTGCTCGCCGCCGACTCCGAATCCGCGCTGCGGCAGCGCGCGGCGCGGCTCGCCGCCTGGATCGAGGGCTCGCCGGAGCTCGACCTGGAGGCGGCCGCCCTGGCACTGGCGGGCGCGGCGGCGGACGGCGAGAGGCGGGCGGGGGTGCTGGGCGAGAGCCGCGAGGAGCTGCTCGCCGGGGTGCGAGCGCTGGCGGCGGCCGAGCCGGCGCCGGGGATCATCCTCGGCCAGGCGGTGGCCAATCCCGAGCCGGTCTTCCTCTTCCCCGGCCAGGGTGCGCAGTGGGCGGGGATGGGGCTGGGCCTGCGCGAGCGCTCCGAGGCCTTTGCCACCCGTCTTTCCGAGTGCGCGGCGGCGCTCGAACCCCACCTGGAGCGGCCGCTGATGGAGATCCTCGAGAGCCCGGAGGGCGATCCCGTCTGGCGTCGGGTCGACTGCATGCAGCCCGCCCTCTTCGCGATCGCCCTCTCGCTGACCGAGCTCTGGCGCTCCTTCGGGGTCGAGCCGGCCGCGGTCGTCGGCCACAGCCTCGGCGCCGGCGC
>JBQCHW010000211.1:0-3115 GCA_051954315.1 Solirubrobacterales bacterium | reverse complement strand
GGGGGGGGGTGTGGTTGTGGGGGGCGCCCCCCGGCCCGGGGCGCCCCCCCCCCCACTCTCGGTGGGGGGGGGGGGGGGGGCAATCGGCGAAAGATCCGGTTTGGGAAACGCGGGCCGGCCATAGAGCGATCGCAGGAGCCCCTCGAGGCCCATGAGGTCAAAGGAGCCGACCGCGAACCGCTCGCAGTCGCCGAGGAGGTCCCCCGGCACATCCTCCTCGCCGATGCCGGGCAGGAGGATCAGCTTGATGCGCTTGAGGAACTCTTCCTGGTCCCTTTCGTAGATCGCCCTGATCGCCGCCGCCTCCCTGGCAACGCCGGCTCCGACCCCCTTCTCCTCCCGACCGAGCCACCGCCGCTTGTAGGCAGCGTCCACCGCGATCAGAGTGAAGTCCGATGCTTCGATCAGGTTCGCGCCGAACGTCGCCCAGCGCTGGTGGTCGACGTCGTGGAAGAGATCGATCTCGGCCTCCACCCCACCGGGGTTACGAAGGGCGGTGGTGAAGTCGAGGACCGTTTCCTGCCAGGGCCGCGAGCTCTGGGCATAGGAGACGAATGCCGTCGGACGCATCTCGATCCCGCCTATCTCACTCGCCGCACCCACCCTAGCTCAGCCTCAGCACCATTCCCCCGCACAGTGTCACATTTGGTTGCTATTCGGTACGGTCCCGATCTTGACGCTCAAGGGAAACAGAGGTGTCGACAGGAACCGCCGCCCTGCTCTCATCGCCGCTGCCAGCGTGGCGCTCGTTGCCCTTGGCGGCGCCGTTGGAATGATGGCCAGCGAGCTCGGCGACCCCGAACCCCCGCCTTTCGGCAGCCTTCCGAAGACCATCACCATGGCCGCAAGGACCGACAAGATCGTCCCCCTTCCAAAGGTCCCCCCGATTCCACCGCTCGCGACCACCGTGCCTCCCGAAACCATCGAAGAACCGGAACCCGAATACCAAGCCGAAGAACCCGAATACCAGTACCAATCAACGGTCGAAGAAAAGGAACCCTACGTTCCTCCGCCCACCCCGGAACCTACGCCCTCTTCCCATCCCGAAGTAACGGTCGGCAAGAACGAATAGTGAGATGCGGCGAGCGCGTGAGATAGCCCTGCTCTTGATCGCCCTCGGGCTCTCGGCCCCGGCTTCGGCGGGAGCCGACGGCGCCGCCTATCCGGACCTCAACGGCCGCATCTCGATGGTTAGAGGAATGCCGATCTCGCTTCCGCCGCTGAACAACACGAGCGAGTACAACGAGGTGCGGATCGCGATCGACGGGCGCACGATCCAGACCGACGACTTCGCCCCATTCGGGGAATACATTCCCACGCGCCGCTTCGACCATCTCGGTTTCGAGCTGGAAGTCGAACACCAGTTGACGGAGACGGGCTACAACTTCAACGACGAGGTGCTGGCATCGGCCAGCTATCCGCTCTTCATCCACCCCCTGCCGGTGATTCGCAGGGTTCACATTTATCCCTTGGTGGTGAAGAAGCGGACTCATCTGGTCGGCTTCCAGTTGCGTGGCATCGAACGCCGGGCTCGGGTGATGGCATGGGGCCACGGCTTTCGCCGTCGTCAAGGGGACCCGCAGATCCCCCTCCGCCGGCGTAAGACGGGCGATTCCAGCCGGACGTACGTCGTTCCAGGCGGTCTCTCGTGGCGTCGACACAGCCATCCTCACGTGACCTTCAGCATCAGTCCGCCGCCGAGTCAAACCCGCTTCGGCTTCCAGCCACGGGGAAGGCTCTTCACCGGCGTCTTGCGGACCCAGCGCAATGGGGACACCTCGCTCAAGCAGACGGACGGCTGGAAGCGCTGCACCTATGAACTTTCGACGCAGGGAAGACCTCCCCGGAGAGCGAGTTGTGTCTACCTCTTTTGAAGTTCGGTAGGGAAGGGTGGTGACGGCACTCCTCGACGACCTGCTCTTGGTCGTGGTGCTCATTGAGTTTTCCTCCCCGAAGGGGGTACTAACCACCGACCGCCACCGAACCCGCAGGAGGAACCATGGACTTCAAGAAGCTGGCCGACAAAGCCAAAGAGACGATCGACAAGCGCGGCGGCGTTGACTCGCTGAAAGCCGACGCCGAGGAGCTGAAAAAGGTCGCGCAGGGCAAAGGCAGCCTCAGCGACAAAGCGAAAGCCGCGGCGAAAGCGATCAAAGAGCCAGGCGAGCATCGGCAGGGCAAAGAGCGCGACGGCGGTGAAAAACATCCCGCACCGCACGCCGGCAACCAGGCGGACACGCCGCGCAAAGGCGGCCCGCCGCACGCTTAGGCGATTCCCGCTCCGAGGAGGTCGGCCGGTGCGCAAATCGGAGCCCCGCTGGTCAAGTCGAGGAGGTCCGAATCTCCCGATACGAGAATTGCTTTCTCGGTGTAGGCAAGGGCGATGAGGTAGTCGTCCTTGGGGTCCGCCGAGCGGAAGGGCGGCGCCTCGGGTGGGTCGGGCGCAACCGTCGCCTCCTGACGAATTGCCGCGAGGAAAAGCTCCACCGTCTCCACGTCGACGTAGCGGCGGAACTTCTCGCGCAGCAGGACGTCCTCTAACTCGGCGAGCAACTGCGGCGAAACAACGAGCTCGAACTCCCCATCCCCAGCCCGCTCGAGCAGCGCGGCCGGGGTGCCGTGGGCGTTGCATATGGCGGAAACAAAGACGCCTGGGTCAAGGACCGCCCGCCGCATCGCGCTCCCTCCGCATCGCGTGCAGCTCCTCGTATGCCAGGGAGAGGCCATCGTCCTCCCCCGGAAGGGGTTTGACCCGCGCCCAAATTTCCTCCAAGACGCCGATTCCCAGATCCCGCCGCAGCGACTCCTCGATGACCTCCGAGTCGCGCTTGCCGGTACGGGCGGCCTTTATCCGAACAGCGCGCAAAACCTCCTCATCAACCGTAAGGGTGGTGCGCGTCTTGGCCACAATCACACCTTAGCATCAAGATGCGATGATGTAGATAGGGCCGATCAGCTGTAGCTGAGCTCGGCGGTGTCGTCGACCTCGGGCTTCCAGAGGATCGTGTGGAGGCGCTCGAAGCAGGTGGTGATCAGGTGCTCGTCGCCGCTCAGCTTCAGTCCGTTGTGGGGGCCGTCGAGGATCGTGTCGACGATCGCTTTGACCGGGCCGTGG
>JBQCHW010000210.1:0-4145 GCA_051954315.1 Solirubrobacterales bacterium | reverse complement strand
TCCGAACTTCTCTCGATGATGGGCCTCGTTGCCGCCGTGGTGGCGATCGTGATCCTCTTCTTCTTCGGGGTCGGCTACCTGTTTGGAAGGCTCTTCCTGTAGGAACAGGGTTTACGTCGGCGGCGGCGAAGTAGACTGCCGCTCCCCCAGCGGCGCCCCCAAACCATGCTCCTAGCGATCTTCGGCATCACCAACGACGGCCTCAATCTGGTCGCCACCCTCTTTCTTCTCCTGCTGGTCGTCCTCTGGCTGGCGCTGATCGTCTACACCTACCTCGACGCCCGCCGGCGCATCTCCGACCCGTTCCTGGTCGCCTGCGCCACCGTCGCCTCCTTCTTCCCCTTCGTCGGCACCGCCGTCTACGCGATCGTGCGGCCGCCGGAGTACCTCGAGGACGCGCACGAGCGCGAGCTCGAGATCAAAGCCGCCGAGCTGCGGGTGCGCCAGTTGCGCGAGCAGAGCTGCCCGAACTGCGAGTACCCGGTCGAGAAAAACTACCTGCGCTGCCCCAACTGCCAGCGTCGCCTCAAGGACCCTTGCCCGAGCTGCGGCAAGCCGGTCGACCCGCGCTGGGGCCTCTGCCCCTACTGCGAGACCAACCTCCGAGGCAGCAGCGGCAGCGAGGAGCGGCCGCGCCGTAAACGTCGTGACCCCGAAGAGCGCCAGGCGCCGCCGAGACGCGAGGCCGCGCCGCGCCGCAGGAAAGCTGCGCCGGAAGCGGACGAAGGGGCCGATCCAACCAAAGAGCAAAGGAGCCCCACCCGTGAGCCGGACCCTGATCCTCGTCAAGCCTGACGCCTTCGAACGCGCCCTCACCGGCGAGGTGATCGCCCGCTTCGAGCGCAAGGGGCTGCGGATCGCCGCTCTCAAGTCGATGCAAGCGACCGAGGAGATCGCCAACCAGCACTACGCCGAGCACAGCGAGAAGCCGTTCTTCGGCGAGCTCGTCTCCTTCATCACCGGCGGCACCCTGGTGGCGATGGTCCTCGAGGGGGAGGAAGCGGTGAAGGCCGCCCGGCAGCTGATCGGCGCCACCAACCCGGTCGAGGCCGCCCCCGGCTCGATCCGCGGCGACTTCGCGCTCGAGGTGACCTTCAACATGGTCCACGGCTCCGACTCCGACGAGTCGGCTGAGCGTGAGATCGGGATCTGGTTTCCCGAGCTCTCCTGAGGGTCGTACTCGCATCTGGATCCCCGCAGCGGCGGGAGATCCTGCAGAAGTTGGGGGTTGAGTTCCAGGTTGTTGTGCCTGGCGTCGAGGAGTTGACGGACGGGGACGCTGAAGAGCTGGTTCGCTTGAACGCTCTCAGGAAGGCCAAGGCGTTGGGCGAGGCGGGCATACCTGCGCGCGGGGTCGTGCTCGGCATGCCCGCCTCGAACCCGGAGCTGGTCGTTATCGCCTGTGACACCGACGTCGTGCTGGACAGCGAGGTTCTCGGGAAGCCGGCTGATGCTGCGGAGGCGCGGGAGTACCTAGATCGCATGAGCGGGAGGGCTCATACCGTGATGAGCGGGCTGGTGGTTGTGGTTGATGGCGAGGAGCGGGTGGGGGTGGAGCAGACGACTGTTGTCTTCAAGCAGCTGTCTGATGCCGAAAAAGAGCGCTATGTGAAGTTCGGAGAGTGGGAAGGGCGCTCGGGGGGTTATGCGATCCAGACGCTTGGATCGTCGCTAGTGGAGCGGCTCGAAGGCAGCGTTTCGAACGTGGTCGGGCTTCCGGTGGGGCTGCTGGCTGAGCTGGCGCCGCAACTGTTCGAGCGGGGCTGAGGAAGCTCACAGAACGCTTATACGCGTTTGCCATCATCGGCCCTGTAAATGGGCCTTTTCGGCAAGATCGGCTTGGGCGGCAGGGACATGGCCGTCGACCTCGGGACCGCCAACACGCTGGTGTACGTGCGGGGGCGCGGGATCGTGCTTTCCGAGCCCTCCGTGGTGGCGATCGACTCGGTCTCCGGGCAGGTGCACGCGGTGGGGGTGGAAGCGAAGCGGATGCTCGGGCGCACGCCGGGGACGATCACCGCGATTCGGCCGCTCAAGGACGGGGTGATCGCCGACTTCGACGTCACCGAGCAGATGCTGCGCCACTTCATCGCCTCGGTCCACTCCAACCGCTTCGCCCACCCGCGCGTGGTCGTCTGCGTGCCCTCCGGCGTCACCGGGGTCGAGAAGCGGGCGGTCGAGGAGGCCTGTCTCTCCGCCGGCGCCCGCCAGGCCTACCTGATCGAGGAGCCGATGGCCGCCGCGATCGGCGCCGGGCTGCCGGTCGCCGAGCCGACCGGCTCGATGATCGTCGACATCGGCGGCGGCACCACCGAGGTCGCCGTCATCTCGCTCGGCGGGATCGTCGTCTCGCAGTCGATCCGGGTCGGCGGCGACGAGCTCGACGACGCGATCGTCGCCCACTGCAAGCAGAAGTACAAACTGGCGATCGGCGCCCAGACCGCGGAGGACGTGAAGCTCGAGGCCGGCTCGGCTTCGCCTCTGCCCGCGGAGGTGCGGACCGAGATCCGCGGCCGCGACCTTGTCTCGGGGCTGCCGAAAACGGTCGAACTGACCTCCGAGGAGGTCCGCGGCGCCCTCGAAGAGCCGGTCAGCCACATAGTCGCCGCGGTCAAGGAGACGCTCGACCGCACGCCGCCGGAGCTGGCGGGTGACATCATGGATCGCGGCATCACCCTCGCCGGCGGTGGCGCGCTGCTGCAAGGACTTGAGCAGCGCCTGCGCGACGAGTGTCAGATGCCATGTCAACTGGCAGAGTCGCCGTTGACGTGCGTGGCGGTCGGTTCCGGCATCTCCCTCGAGGAGGTTGAGACGATCCACCGCGCCGGTAAGAACAACGGAGCGCGCCCCCGGCGTTAGCTGGCGCTCCCCGATGCAGACCCCAAGCTAAGAACTGTGTACCGAAAGCAAGTACGCCGCCGCCGCGCGGTGCTGGCGCTGTTGATCGTCGGCTCCTTTGCCCTGCTCAGCGTCACCTACGGGCAGGGGTCCGACGGCGTCCAGCGCGGCGTCGCGACGATCTTCAGCCCGATCCAGTCGGTCGCCGACCGGGCGCTGAAGCCCGCCCGCGACCTCGTCAACTGGTTCGACGAGACCTTCGACGCCAAGGGCGAGAACGCCCACCTGCACGAGGAGCTGGAAGCGGCCCGCAAGCAGGCGGTCGGCTCACAGGCGGCGATCGCCGAAAACGCCCAGCTGCGCCAGCTGGTCAAGCTCGACCGCAGCGGCGCGATTCCCTCCGGCTACACGCCGGTCACCGGCCGCGTGACCGGCCGCTCGCCGACCGTCTGGTTCGCCGACGTCACCATCGACGTCGGCTCCGGCGACGGGGTGGAGGTCGAAGACCCGGTGGTCAACGGGGACGGCCTCGTCGGCCGGGTCACCGCGGTGACCGGCGGCAGCGCCCGCGTCACCCTGATCGCCGACCACTCCAGCGCCGTCGCGGCGAAGGTGGTCCCGAGCGGCGTCCAAGGCGTGTTGAAGCCTTCGGTCGGCGATCCCGGCGACCTGATCCTCGACTTCCTCGACAGCGAAAAACCGGTCGGCAAGAACCAGTCGGTGGTCACCTCCGGCTGGCGCGGGCAGGGGATCGAATCGAGCTACCCGCCGAACCTGCCGATCGGCGAGGTCTCCGCCGCGCCGCTGGTCGAGCAGGAGGCCCAGCAGCAGGTCCACGTCAAGCCCTTCGCGGACCTGCGCGAACTCGACCTCGTCCAGGTGCTGACGGGGGGCTCGCGCGGGTGATCCTGACGCCGAACATCGTCGCCCGGATCGTCGCGATCGTGATCGCCGGGGTGATCCTCCAGCTCACCTTCTTCAGCCAGGTGGCCCTCTTCCACGTCAGCCCCGACGTGCTGCCCTCGCTCGTGGTCGTCCTCGGCCTCTTCGGCGGCACCCTGACCGGCGCCGTCTGCGGCTTCTCGGCCGGCTTCCTGCTCGACTGCCTGCTGATCGTGCCGCTGGGCGGCGGCTCGCTGGTCCTGCTGGCGACCGGCTACCTCGCCGGCCTCTTCCGCGAGCGCTTCGAGATCCACAGCGTCCTGGTGCCGCCGCTGCTCTGCATGGCGCTGACCTTCTTCGCCGAGCTCGGCTTCGGCGCGGTCGAGCTGATGCTGGGGATCGACGCCCCGGTCAGCACCCTGGTC
>JBQCHW010000209.1:0-10510 GCA_051954315.1 Solirubrobacterales bacterium | reverse complement strand
CCTCGTAGGTCGGGGTGTGGACGGGGACGCCGCGGCGGACCAGGCGGCGCATCTCGTAGCCCTCGCGCAGCAGCTCCAGCGAGAAGGTGAGGACGGTCTCGACCTCGGTCGGGTTCGGCCGCAGGTCGAGCTCGCCGGGGTGGGGGACGGTGCCGACGAACGGGTGCACCCGGTAGCCGGTGACGATGGTCGAGACCGGCGCCAGTGCCCCGGTCAAATCGACCGCGTGGGGGTCGAGGGCGATCTCCTCGTGCGCCTCGCGCAGGGCGGTGGTCGCGAGGTCGACGTCCTCGGGGTCCTGGCGGCCGCCGGGGAACGAGATCTCGCCCGCGTGCCGCCGCAGGTCAGCTCGCCGCTCGGTGAAGATCAACCCCGGATCGTCCGGCCACCCGTAGAGGGCGAGAAGCACCGCCGCCTGCGTCCCGCGCCGCCCCGCGAGCGCCGCTGCCTCCTCGGGTGAGAGGAGGAGGTCGCCGAGGGGAGTGTCGCCTTTGTCAGGCATAGCCGAACAAAGTCGACACGCCGCTCAGAGGATCACTTGGACCGTGCCGCCATCCACTGACCACGCCGCACCCGCCACGTAGGAGGCGCGCTCGGAGCAGAGGAAGACGATCGCGGAGGCGATCTCCTCGGCCTGGGCGAGGCGGCCGATCGGGCGCTTGGAACCGGCTTCGGCCAGCGCGTCCTCCCGGCTCGCCGCGCCCGTCATCTCGACCGACTGGTCGAGCAGGCCGCCCTCCTCCATCCACATCTCGGCTTCGACCGGGCCGGGGGCGACAGCGTTGACGAGGACGCCGGTCTTCGCGTAGCGATCGGCGAAGAGGCGCGAGAGCGAGAGCTCGGCGGCCTTGGCGACCGAGTACTCCGCCATCGCCGCCGAGGGGCGCTTGCCGGCGGTCGAGCAGACGTTGACGACGCGGCCCCAGCCGCGCTGCGCCATCGGCGGGATCGCCGCCCGCATCGCCCGCAGCGGCGCCATCACGTTGAGCTCGTACTGGGCGCGCCAGTCCTCGTCGGGGACGTCGTCGAGGTCGCGCCATTTGGCGGCGCCGGCGTTGTTGACGAGGACGTCGAGGGCGCCGAAGTGGGTCGCGGCCGCGGCCAGCATCCGTGCGCCGGCGTCGTCGTCGGTGACGTCGAGGACCAGGGACTCGGCTGCGCCTCCCGCCGTCTCGGCCGCCTGCTGCGCCTCTTCGGTCACCGCCGCGAGCCGCTCCTCACCCCGCGCCACCAGCAAGACCTTTGCCCCCTCGGCGCAGAGCTGCAACGCCGTCTCGCGACCGATGCCGCTGCTGGCGCCGGTGACGACGCAGGCGCGGCCCGCGAGGCCGAGGTCCATCAGGCGGCCTCCAGGCGCTCGACCACGTTGACGTGCGCCTCGCCGGCAAGCACCTTGTGGACCGGGCATTTGGTGGCGATGACCAGCAGCCGCCGTTTCTGCTCGGCGTCGAGGTGCGTCGGCAGCTTCAGCCCGACTTCGAAGTTGGTCGGCACCGGGCCCTCGTAGGACATCTCCACGTCGACCTCGACCGGCCCGAGGTCCCAGCCTTTGCGGTCGGCGTACATCTCGACCGTGATCGCGATGCAGCCGGCGAGGCTGGCACCGAGCAGCTGCGTCGGGCGCGGGCCGGTGTCGTTGCCGCCGTGGCTCGGCGGCTCGTCGACGCGCAGGTCGTGGCCCTCGAGCTCGACGTCGTGGGCGTAGCCCTCGCGGCGACGGGCGACGATCCGCAAGCTCAGCGCCCCCGGCCGACCGGGTTGAAGGCGAAGCCGGTCATCACCTTGGGGAAGAAGTAGGTGCTCTTCGGCGGCATGTTCTCCTCGGTTTCCGCCACCGCCTTCACCTGCTCGACCGGAACCGGGCGCTGAATGAAGGCGACGTCGTAGTCGCCCTCGTCGACCATCGCCAACGCCGCCGGCACGCTCTTCGCGTATTCGAGCCCGTTGCGCTCGTCGATGTCGTGATCGCTCATCCCCGCCAGGCCCTTGAGGACGAGCGTCTCGAGAATCGCCGAGTCGAGCCGGCGATAGGCCTCCGGTTTGCCCTCGAGCCGGCGGTCGAGGTCGGCGACGTCCTTCAGCCGCAGGCGGAAGGCGCGCTTGTGGAAGGAGTCGTAGAGGCCGAAGACCCCGACGCCCTCGGCGCCGTTCGGGTCGATCTCCTCGCGGCTGACCTCCTCGATCTCGAACAGCTCGCGCAGCCCGTTGCCGAGCCGCTGCTGTTTCTCGGAGTCCTCGGCGAAGCCCGAGAGCAAGCGGTGGGTGGGGAAGACGGTGAGGCCGGGGTCGTCGAGCCCGGTCAGCGACATCAGCGTGTAGTTGTGGGACCCGTCGCCGCCGATCTCGTCGCGGAAGGCACGGGCGGTCTCGTAGCGGTGGTGGCCGTCGGCGATCAGCAGCTGGGCGCCGGCGAGGCACTCGGTCACCGCGGCGTGGATCTCCGGGTCGTCGACCTTCCAGAGCCGGTTGACGGTCCCGTCTTCGTCGCGCGCTTCGCCCCAAGGCTGGTCGGGCAGCGAGGGCGCGACCAGCGGCCAGGCGTCGGCGGTCGAGAGCGAGAAGATCGGCGAGAGGTTGTAGCCGGTGGCGCGGGTCAGCTCGAGGCGGTCGAGCAGCGGCCCGGGATGGGTGCGCTCGTGCGGCCGCACGGTCCCGCTCTCGTAGTCCTCGACCCTGACCCGGGCGAGGATGCCGTTGCGGCTGTAGGAGTTGCCGTCGGGAGCGGTGTAGTCCTGGGTCAGCGCCCAGATCGAGGGCGCGTCGTCCTGGACCAGCGAGCCCTCCGCGCGCCACTGTTCGATCCGCGCCGCCGCCTCGGCATAGGGGTCGCCGCTCGGGTGGCTGTCGGGATCGGCCGGGTCGAAGGGTTTCGGCGGGTCGATCGCGACCGCGTTGTACGGCGAGCGCTGCAGCAGAGCCGCCCGCTGCGCCGCGTCGATCACGTCATAAGGAGGCGCCGCGACCGCGTCGAGCGAGCCGACCTTCCCGAGGTCATAGTGCAGCGCGTTGAAAGCAAGCACCTCCGCCATCGCCCTCAGAACCTACACTTGGCCCTAGTCGGGGTGTGGCGCAGCCTGGTAGCGCGCCGCCTTTGGGTGGCGGAGGTCCCCGGTTCGAATCCGGGCACCCCGATTTCAGTCCCTGCCCGGAGCCTCTTCCTTCAGCGCGCGAAAAAGGCTCGCGGTCCGCCTCTGCCAGCGTTTATCGAGGCTTTTGGCTAACTCATCAGCCGTGAAGCTAGGCATCTCAGGCGCGGGGCTAAGGAAGGTTGAGAAGGCGGAGTCTTCATCCTTCTCGGCCTGGATCGGGACTTCCTGGGCGACCTCTACCACAATCTCAGCCTATCGTCTGGGCTCGATGGGCGAGCGGATCAGCATCCTCTTGCAGACCATCCGCCATGCGTCGGCGCCTGAGCAGGTCGGGAAGCTCGGCAACCGATTCTTCCGCCAGAAGCGCTCTGCCTTGTCGTGGCGATACGTGAATCTCGTCAGGCCTAGGGGCTGCCCACTCGGCGCATGCGGCAAGCAGGTCGCCTATGCCAAGAGCGAGGACCAGCAAGAGAAGTGCAATGAGCTCTGCTGCTGTTCTCACCGTCGCCACGTCCGCTGCGTTCGCACGTTCAGCCAGTAGACAGCGAAGTTCGATGCAAGCCAGCCCGAGGCAGGTCAATCCCGCTAATAGAAAGGCGAAACCTAAGTATCGGCGACTCTCTCCGAGTGGCATCGCGGGACGGTTGTTCGCGAGGCCGCCCATGAGAACCATCATGAAGAGCAAAAACGCCGAGACACCTATCCGCGCCCAGCTCGTCTCGTCAAGAGCTGCGAGGAGGCCGATGGCCACTACGGAGAGGAAGACTCCAACGGCAAGGGCCACCTTCTGATGAAGGTAGCTTTTCAGCTTCATCATCTGTCGCCACGTATAAGGACTGGACAGCAGCCAGCTCGTGGCGAGTGGCATAGTCGCAATAGTCGCAGCCATCGCGCACAAGCTCCACGTTGCGGCATGACTCATGTGAGGGGGGTTTGCACCGGCGAGTACCGAGGCGGCGATGACTGCGCTCAGACCGGTTGCAAGTAACAGGATCCGAGCGCCCCCTATCGATTGAGATACAGGAACATCGCTGCTCGCGGCGGCAAACCCAGCAACAAGTGCAGGAGCTATCAGCAGGATCCCTGCAGCGGTTTGGGAATGTTCCCCATCTGGACTCGGACTGGCACCCGCTAGCACCCACAGCATGGCCACGGTGATGAGGCCAGCCAGGAACCAGAGGAGAGGGAAGGCGCCATTGCCGATCCCAATCGTCACATGGAATTTCGCGACTAGGTCCAGACCTCCGCGAGGGACATCAAAACGTGCAGTCCGTGAGGCTAGCGTGAGTCTCGAGGGTTTAATCCGGTCCTGAGAAGGGCTTTGAGTGTCTGAAACCTCGGAAGGAAAGGCGCTGCCGACCTTTAGGTCCCGGGGGGTTCGGCCCGGAGGGCAGCGCACTTCAAAATGGTAGGAACTACACCGCTTTGGATAGATAGTCGGGAGATCGAATTCAAAAGGCATCCACCCCAGTGGCTGCCCAATGCGTTCTCCCAAGGCGGAACTACTGAAGCGACGGTCGCGTCGGCCAAAAGGAATCCCTGCAATCTTCAACACGGACCCGCTTCTGCCCTCTGCGCCTTCCCTCGCAATGCGGTCCCAACGCCGCTGTCGCCAGGGATGGGGAGGTGGAGTGAACTCTCCGAAGGACCACCGGACGAGCGCCCGCCTCCGCAACGTTATCTCCTGCGTGAGGTGAACTGAGCGTCGTTCGTTTGGTCGACCCCGGATGTTCACCCACAGTAGAACGTGTTCGACCAGTAGCTCTAAGGTCTCATCCAGTCCCGAGGCTCTGAGTCTTTCTCCAAGTTGTTGCCGGGAAGCGGTTGGGCTTCCGTCGCCAGGTGATAGCCCGAGTTCGCGACGCATCACCTGTCTTGCCATCGATGCCTCGAGAGCGTTGGAGCTCGTGATCTTGAGGAGGGAGCGCTTTAACTCTTTGGGGTTTAGGGCGAAGCTTGGCCTAAGTCGTCGTGCGTGATAGGTGATGGCGTCGCTGAGGGCCCCCGCGGATATCTCGTCGCATTCGGATCGAATCGGAATCGGCACAAGCCTCTCGCCCTCCTCGTACACGTGGAATTGCATGCGGCTCTCGTTCTTGCGCAAGTAGACGAGCGGGAAGAGGAAGGCACATTCGCCATTATCGTCAGGGGTGCCAGCTTCAGGATGGTTCGGAAGTTCGAGGTCGATTCGCAGGCGCCACGCCGCGGTATTGTCCGGGTTGAGTTCCAAGGACTCCTCGTGCCTGCGAATCAGTCGATGCTCATGGCGCAGGTAGTAGCCGCACGTGGGACGAGGATGACGGATGTGCCTTTTCGTCGGCACTCGCGTACGCGGAAAATCTCTACCCCCCCTGGCCACGGTAGAAGCTTTTCAAATGTTGCAGACAAACTGCGCAACAACAGAACAACGACAAACCTGTCCTGATCACGCAGGAGGTGCCGGGTCCGGCCATACAGAGATCAACATTGACCTGGCCCGTCCAACTTGCCTCATTCGGGGTGTGGCGCAGCCTGGTAGCGCGCCGCCTTTGGGTGGCGGAGGTCCCCGGTTCGAATCCGGGCACCCCGATCAAGCACGGCGCGACGGCTGAAGGCCGCCGCGCCGCATTAGCGTCTGCTTCTCGATCAGGGGGAGGCGCAGATGACGTAGGCGGTGGTTTCCCGTTCTTCCCCGGACGCGGTTTCGCCGCCCGCGAACCAGCCGACCGCAGTTTCTCCCGGCTCCGCGGTATCCCCGTTTTCCTTGACGGGCAGAGAACCCCAAAGGAGCTGTTCGGGATCCGGGGTGGAGCCGCCACCGCCGACGGCGACCTCGCCGGGCTCACAGAAGGCGATCGAGCCGAATTCCTGCGGCCCGGTGCGGACCACGACGTGGGTTGCTCCCGGGGCGCCGGGCGAACCCGGGGATCCCTGGGCACCCTGTGGGCCCTGCGGTCCAGGTTTGCCGGCCAACGCGCTCACTGCGCTGGCGCTGAGTTTCGCGGGCGTTACCGCGCCCTTCTTCAGCTGCTTGGCCCCGACGCTGTTCTTCGGCAGCTTGACGGCGGCATAGGCGCCGCCGCCCAGAGCGAGGAACAAGGCCAGGGTTGCGATCACGTTCGCGTAGGTGAGTCGTGGTTTGAGGGACTTCATTGCACTCCTCTCGAGATAGACAAAACTTCGTCAGTACACAAATAGAGATGCCTGAATCTCTCATGTCCAGACGATGGATTGCAGGAGAAATGCAAAAAAGTGATGAGGGCCGGGAATTCTCGGCCCTCATCGCGCGATACCTGGAGGGGGCGCTAGCCGCCGGCTTTGGCGCTGGCCCTGTCGCAGCCGTGCTGGTTCTTAGGAGCCTGCTTGCAGGGACCGGTGCCCGGGCGCCACGGTCCTTCGCTCGGGGGCGGCGGGGGCGGAGGCGGAGCTTCGACGGTGACAACCCCGGCGGTGGCGCGGCCTTGTTGCCCGATGTCGTCCTGGGCGATGACTTCGACGGTGTATTCGGCGGCGGCCGTGCCCGAGTTCGCCGGCGCGTTGAAGGTGCCTTCGAAGTGGCTGGAGTCGAGCCCGTACATCGCTACTTCCGTGGAGCTGCCGCCCGGGCCCGTGGCCAAGGCGTAGATGCCGGCGAGGCCGCGGTTATCGCCGGCCTCGGCGCGGATGGTCACCGCGCCGCCTTCAGACGGCAGGACCGTTGGAAACATTTCGCTCGAGGAGACCCACGGCGCTTCGTCGAACTGGGGCCGCCCTTCGACCTGGACCTCGCCGATCGTGGTGTTGACCCAGGCGTTGTGGGAGTCGTAGGCCTGCACTTCGACCGAGTAGCTGATCGTCCCTTCGGAGGTGTTTTCCGGGACTTCGAGGGTGCCGAAGTAGTTGTGCAGGAAGCCCTCGTAGAGCTGGATCGCCTGGTAGGAGCCGTCGGAGCCGTAGACCTGGGCGGTGGTCATGGAGACGCCGACGTCGTCGACGATTTCGGCCTGGATCTGGACGTTGCCGCCGGCGGAGGAGAGGTAGCTGGGCGTGACGCTGCCGTAGGTGATTTGCGGCGGGGTGTCTTCGCCTTCCCCGTCGGCGACCGCGCTCGCGGCCGGCAGCAACAGCACCATCATCAGTCCCAAGAGAACCGCTCGCATCATCTCTCCTCCCGTTGAATCCCGGATCCCGCTGTGCCCGAGGCTATTGACAACCTGTCCAGATTCAAAGTCGCGGTAGCCGAACGTCCAGCGCGGATGATGATCCTCGCGAACGGGTAGGGGAACGGCAGACTCACTCGGGAAGGAGACTGCAGATGGAGAGTTGGGACCTGAAGACGGTCGAGGTGGAGCCGCACCAGCCTCGGATTCTTGCCTCGGCTGACGATGCGCGGACGATCCTCTTGCACCTGCCGGGCGGGGAGGAGTTGCAGGAGCACGAGGTGCACGAGCGGGCGCGGGTCCTCGTCGTCGACGGCAAGGTTGACGTCGCTGATGCCGACGGCGGCTCCGCCAGCGCGGGCGCCGGCCACCTCTTTGAGTTCGAGCCTGGCGAGCGGCGCACGATCGTCGCCCGCACCGATGCCCGGCTGCTGATGGTCCTCTCGCCCTGGCCCGGCGACGGCCACCCCGGCGCGATGAGCCTCGAGGACAAGGCGCAGGCGCGGGAGAAGGCCGCCGAGCACGCCGGTTAGCGCGCTACCAGACGACCAGGGAGTGCGGCTCGTCGTGCTTGGCGATCGCCCTGTCCTTCGTCAGCAGCTTGACGCCGTGCTCGATCGCGGTTGCGTAGATGATCCTGTCGGTGGGGTCGCGGGGGAACGACCTTGGCAAGGCCGCCGCGCTGGCTGCGATTGCCGGGGTGATGCCGAGGGTGCGCAGGTGGCCCCCGAGATCCTCCAGCCATGAGCGGATCGGCACGTCGAGCGCGAGGCGCCGTCGCTCTGCCAGCCACGCGAGCTCGTACCAGGAGACGGCTGCGACGAGCAGATCATCGGCGCGCTTCAGCGCGGTGCGCGCCGGGCTGCTGATCCGCTCCGGTTCCGCCGACCACCAATGGACCACGTGGGTATCCAGCAGGAGGGCACCCATCAGTCGAGATCCCACATCTCGAGATCCCACATCTCTTCGGTGTTGAGAAGAGCCTCCTCGTCGACCATCGTTCTCGCGCGCCCCTGGAATATGCCCTCCAGGGAGTGGCTCCCGCTCGGAGGGACGAGGCGGGCGACCGGTCGGCCATGGCGGGTGATCTCGATCTCTTCTCCGGCGGCGGCCTCGTCGAGGAGACGCAAGAAGCTTGCCTTCGCAGCGGTTGCGTTCACTTTTCTTGCCACATGGTCAGAATAATGGTCATTAGGGACGTGTCAACTCTTGGCACCCTCCTTAAGGGCCGAGGGCTTCAAGTTCTCCCCCCGGGGAGCCGAAAACCTCCTAAAGAGCGATGGAGGACGTGCTGCAAAATCAGGCTGGCGAGGGGACGGAGAGGCGTCGCCGGGTCGAGCGCGCCGTGTTCGAAACCGACCGCCAGCTGGTCGAAGGCGATCTGACCTTGCCGCCGGCCGGCTACCAGAGCCGTTTCTCCGACTCGCTCAACCGCGGCGAATTCGAATTCGTGCCGCTGACCAACGCCAAGGTGACCTCGCTCGACGACGGCAAGGTCTCCGAGCTGCCGTTCGTCGTCCTCTCCAAGCGTCACATCCGGGTCGCCTACCCGACCCCCGAGTAGCTCTCGCGGACGAGCTGCTCAGGCGCGCCGGCGCTCGCGACTGCCGCGGGCGTAGGAGCCCATGTCGATCGCGAACGCGAGGATGACGATGAACCACTCGAAGCCGTAGACGCGGTCCGAGCTCGCCCACATCACCGCGTAGGCCAGCGTCGTCCAGGGCAGCAGGAAGAAGCCGAGGAAGGGGACGAACCAGCTGTCGAAGGCGCGGCTGAGGAGGTCCGTGAAGAGGAAGAGCGCGAACAGCGCCAGCCGCGGCGAGAGGAAGGCGAGCAGGACGACGAGACAGCCCATGCGCAGAAGCTATCCGGCGCCCCGGTCGCCCGCCAGTTCACAGGCTCGTTATCTCTCTGGCGTACCCTCGTATGCATAGGAGGAACGACATGAACAGACTTGGAAAGCTGATGGAGATGATGCAGCCGGAGAAGACGAAGATGGTCGCTCCGGAGGAGGCAATGCCGGGGCGCAGCGAGCGCCCCTTCGACGTGCCGAAGACGCACGCGGTCCTGGGGACGCCGCTGGAGCCGCCGTTCCCGGAGGGGATCGAGGTCGCTTACTTCGCCCTCGGCTGTTTATGGGGCGCCGAGCGGCTCTTATGGGAGCTGGACGGGGTCTACTCGACGGCGGTCGGCTACCAGAACGGGACCACCCCGAACCCGACCTACGAGGAGGTCTGCTCGGCGAAGACCGGCCATGCCGAGGCGGTGCTGGTCGCTTTCGACCCGCAGAAGGTCTCTTATGCGGACCTGCTGAAGGTGTTCTTCGAGGAGCACGACCCGACCCAGGGGATGCGCCAGGGCAACGACGTCGGCACCCAGTACCGGTCGGGCATCTACTTCGCCAACGATGCCCAGAAGGCGACGGCGGAGATGGCGCGCGACGCCTACGACCAGGCGTTGCGGTCGGCCGGCAAGGACCCGGTGACCACCGAGATCGAGCCCGCCGGGCCCTTCTACTACGCCGAGGACTACCACCAGCAGTACCTGCACAAGGTGCCGAACGGCTACTGCGGCCTCAAAGGCACCGGCGTCTCCTGCGCCATCCCCGCCGCCGCGAGCTAACCGCGGCGGTGCCCGGGGGGCGGGCCGAATAGCATCTCCGCCTTCGTGGCACCGTCTTTCGGCTCCTACATAGTCGGCTGCCTCGCCGTGATTGGCATCGTCGCGGCGGTCGGCCTCGGCGGCTACTGGCTGCGGCGCTGGATCGTGCCCGAGTTCAGCGGCGCTTTGGCGCGGCTTGCGGAGGCGACGATCGCGGTCGCCCTGCTGGTCGTCGCGCTCGAGGTCCTCGGCACGCTCAGCGCCCTCTACCTGGGCTGGATCGTCGTCGGCTGCATCGGCGCCGGCCTCGGCGCCGCCGCTCTCGGCCGCGCCAAGGCGCCGCGCGAGGGCGGCCGGCTGGAAGTAGCGGCACCGCGGGTGGAGAACCTGGCCCTGCTGATCGCGCTCGGGGTCGCCTCCTTCACCGTCGCCGAGTGGACCTTCCCGGCCCAGCAGAGCCTCGACTTCGGGATGTTCGGCGGCGACACCACCTGGTACCACATGCCCTTCGCGGCGGCGATGGCGCAGACGCACTCGACGCTGCACCTCCACTTCACCGACCCGCTGCGCCTCGCCGCCTGGTTCTACCCGCAGAGCAGCGAGCTGATCCACGCGGCCGGGATCGTCATCTTCAAGAGCGACTGGCTCTCGACGCTGATCAACCTCTTCTGGATCGCGATCGCGCTGCTGGCGGCCTTCTGC
>JBQCHW010000208.1:0-3242 GCA_051954315.1 Solirubrobacterales bacterium | reverse complement strand
GGCGGAAGTGTGGGTGATGGGGCGCAGGCGCGTGCCGGCGCCACCAGAGAGGATCAGTCCCTTCAAGGGCTCCATGCGAGGCTGCAACCCTACCGAGCGACGAAGAGACCGGTGCAACCAACCGTTTACATCCCCAACTTCAACGGCGCGACCCGCCTGGGAGCGGTCCTGCGCGCCCTGGACGAACAGACGGCCGCGTGCAACGTCGTGCTCGTCGACAACGGCTCCAGCGACGACTCGGTGGCGCTGGCGCGGCGGGAGCTGCCGTCGGTGCGGGTGGTCGAGCTGGGCGAGAACCTCGGCTTCGGGCGGGCGATCAACCGGGCGGTGGCGGAGATACCGGGCGACCCGCTGATCCTGCTCAACAACGACGCCGTGCCGGAGCCGCGCTTCGTCGAGGCGCTCTTGGAGGGGCTCGACGACGGCGTCGATTCGGTGGCGGGCGTGCTCTTGCAGGAACGGGCGCCGGAGCTGATCGACTCCGCCGGCGTCGTCGCCGACGCGACCCTGATGGGCTTCGACTACCTGCACGGCGAGCTGGCCGCCGCCGCCGAAGGCACCTCCCCCCCACTCGGTCCGACCGGCGGCGCCGCCCTCTACCAACGCGCGGCGTTCGAGGCCGTCGGCGGCTTCGACGAGCGGATCTTCCTCTACTACGAGGACCTCGACCTCGCCCTCCGCCTCGCCGCTCACGGAGGTCGCTGCGCCCTGGCGCCGGGGGCGCGGGCGCTGCACGCCTACTCCGCCAGCCTCGGCGCCGCCAGCGCCCGCAAGTACGCCTGGACCGGCTGGAGCCGCGGCTACATGCTGCGTCGCTACGGCGTCATGCACGACCCCCGCCTGGCCCTCCGCGCCCTCACCGCCGAGGCCGCCCTCTGCGCCGGCCAGCTGCTGAAGGACCACACCGCAGCCGGGCTAAAGGGCCGCCTGCGCGGCTGGCGCGATGCGGCAGGCCTCGAACCGCGTCAAGTCAACGCGCAGCTGCTCGACCTCAGCGCCCGCGATGCCCTGGCGCTGCGGCGGAAGCGCCGAGCCACTTCCTAGCGCGAGAGGGATCGCCCTCGCGGGCGAGGTGGCGGCGGTCGCGGAGCATCGAGGGCAGCAGGCGGAGGCCTTCGAGCTTGCCGCGGAGGGTGGCGCGGAGGCGGCGCTGGGTGGCGGCGCGGGCCAGGGCGCCCAGCTCGACGGCGAGGATGCGCGGGAGTGCTCGCAGGGGCATGAACTTGGCCTGGGTGGCGATGCGGTTGCGGGCGACGAGGCGGGCGTTCCAGGCGCTGGGTTGGGGTGCCTCGGCCATCCACGAAGCGTTGCCGAGGTGCCAGGCGACGGCATCCGGGACGTAGGCGAAGCGCCAGCCGGCGATCCGGCCGCGGACGTTGAGGTCGACGTCCTCGTAGAAGGAGAAGTAGCGCTCGTCGTAGCCGCCGAGCTCGTCGAGCAGCTGCCGGCGCAGCAGGCAGGCGGCGCCGCAGACGCCGGAGACCTCGCGTTGCTGCCGGTAGAGCTCGCCCTGCGCCTCCCCCGCCCCGAGCTCGTACCCGCGGCCGTCGGCGGTCAGCGCCTGGCCGGCGCTGTAGAGGCGGGCCGAGTCGACGTCCCTCGCTCCCCCCTGTTCCAGTTGGAGGATGCGCGGCTGCACGCCGCCGAGGCCGCTGTCGGAGTCGAGCGCGTCGAGCAGGCGGGCGACCGCACCCGGCTCGAGCACCGCGTCGGCGTTCAGCACCAGGATGGCCGGCGCGCTCGTCTCCGCCACGCCGCGGTTGACCGCCGCCGCGAAGCCGAGGTTGCGGGGCAAGGCGATGTGGCGTACGCCCTGCTCGCACAGGTACTCCAGCGTGCCGTCGCTCGACCCGTTGTCCACGACCACCGTTTCCAGCTCCACCCCCTGCCCTGCCAGCGAGCCGAGGCAGTCGGGCAGCAGGTCGGCCGAGTTCCAGCTCGGGATCACAACCGCCACCGGGCGCGCAGCGTTCACGCGCGCAGCCTTGCACGGATATCGTGCCGCGGCGATGCCGACGGCTCGGGCGAAGATCTCAGCGCTGCGCGGCCGCCTCGACGAGACGCTCTTCCGCGACTCGCAGCCGGCGACCCCGGCCGCCCAGCGCAAGCCGGAGCTGCTGGTGATCGCCGGCCTCTTCGTCCTGGCGATCCTGCTGCAGATGCTGCGGGTCGGCTGGTCCGTCTCCCTGCACTCGCTCTGGGCGGAGGACGGGGCGATCTACTTCTCGGGCGCGGTCCACAACGGCTTCGGCGGCAGCCTCTTCGACACCTACGCGACCTACCTCGTCTTCGTCCCCCGCGCGATCGCCGAACTCGCCGACCTGCTGCCACTGGCGGACGCGCCGGCGGGGATCTCGATCATCTCCGGCGCCGTCGTTGCCCTCAGCGGCCTCGTCGTCTGGTGGGCGACCGCCGGGCTGATCGAGAACCCCTATCTGCGCGGGGCACTGGCGGCGCTGACCGTGCTGAGCCCGGTCGGCGGCCTCGAGTCGACCGACTCCGCCGCCTACGTCCCCTGGTACATGCTCTTCGCCTCCTTCTGGATCCTGCTCTGGCGCCCGCGCACCAGCGGCGGCGCCGCCTTCGCCGGGCTCTTCGTCCTCCTCACCGGCCTCAGCACGCCCGGCGTCTGGTTCTTCATCCCGATGGCGCTGCTGCGGACGCTCGCGGTCCGCGACCGCCGCGACGTGCTCGTCCTCTCCGGCTACTGGATCGGCGCCTTCGTCCAGGTGCCGGTGCTGATGTTCAACGACGAAGAAGCGGTCTCGCCGCTGTGGACCCACGACATCTGGACCGCCTACCTGCAGCGCGTCCTAAACGGCGCCGCCTTCGGCTTCCGGATCGGCGGCGAGGCCTGGATCCAGTTGGGCTGGTTCTTCCTCGTCGCCCTGCTCCTCGCCGCGATCGCCGGGCTGATCTGGGGAGCGATGCGGAGCAACTTCGGCGCCCGCCTGCTCGCCCTCGTCGCGATCCCGATCTCGGTGGCGATGTTCGTCGTCTCCGCCTACCAGCGGGCGGTCGGCAGCGACCTGATGTGGCGGGCGAACGACGCCGCCGAAGCCGCCGGCCGCTACGCGATCGTCCCCTCCCTGCTGCTCGTCTCGGTCGCCTTCGTGATGCTCGACCGGCGCTCGCGGCGCCGGCAGGGCGAAGGGCGGCCGGCCTGGCTGGCGATCGGCGCCACCGCCCTCGCCGCCGTGGTCATCGCCGCCTCCTTCTACGTCGAGGACACCGGAGTCCGC
>JBQCHW010000207.1:0-9250 GCA_051954315.1 Solirubrobacterales bacterium | reverse complement strand
CCCACAAGTGGGTCGACCGCAAAGGCATCAACCGACCAGCCCCCGAGGAGCCCGGGGCCCTGATCACCGACGAAGGGGAGGTCCTGGAGGCCGGCTGGGCCAACGTCTTCGCAGTAAGGGGCGGAACCCTCTTCACACCCCCCCTAGACGGCCGCCTCCTCCCCGGCACCACCAGAGCCGCCGTCCTGCAACTAGCTGCAGAACAAGGCATCGAGAGCAGCGAAGGCCCGCTCCACGCCGAGGACCTCGTAGCTGCGGACGAGACCTTCCTCACCGGCTCGATCCGCGGCATCGAGCCCGCCTTGTCGCTAGACGGCGAGGAGTTACCGGGCTGCGGAGATTTCAGCTATCGCCTCGTTGGCGCCCTGCGCCAACGCTGGGGCTTGCGTGCCCCGACTGCGCCTGAAGCCGCCGCAGACGCGCCGAGAGCCGGTCAGCTCTCTCGTTAAAGCTGCGAAATCGCACCTCAAACCGAGGCTGACGCACCGGAGCGACCTCAGCCCCCTCCTCCGCCTGAGCCCCCTCCCCAACATCTCTGCCGGTGGGTGGCGCCGATTTGGGGGACCGCCCCCCGCCAGTTGCGGGGGGGGGTGGGACCAAATCGGCGCCAGGACCCGCCGGCCCTAGCCCCTGGTCCTGAGGAGCGGGTGCCTGAGGAGCGGCCCGAACAACAGCGTCAGCCGCCGCCCTCGCGCTCGCCTCCGCAGCCTCAGCCGCCCTGCGAGCCTGCCGAGCCGCATCGAGCGCCATCTCCCCCACCTCACGCACCCCGTCCTCAGAAGCCCGAGCAAGAACGACCGCCTCGTCGATCCGCGCCTCCAGCTGATTCAGCGTCGGAACCGTGCCGCGGGGGATGACCCAGTCGTTCGTGATGTCTCTCTCAGACCCCTCGATGCAGGCAATTTACGATCGAGCAAGGCGGAAAATCCGGCCTCTGACTAGATTTACGCGCGTTCTTCCCCGAAACGAGACCCGAGGAGCCCCTTGAGACACCCACGCGACTTCTTCCTGCCGCAGGCGATCGGCGCCCCCGAGCCGCTCCGCGAGATCCCCGTCAAGCCCTCGCGGATGATCCACTTCCTCGACTTCTCGAACGAGAAGATGGTCGCCAAGGCCGGCGACATCGCCGCCAAAACGGACATCCTGCTCGGCAACCTCGAGGACGCCGTCCCGGTCGACCGCAAGGAGGCCGCGCGCGAAGGCCTGATCCGCGCCGCGAAGGAGAACGACTTCGGCCAGACCTCGCTCTGGACCCGGGTCAACTCGCTGGAGAGCCCCTGGGTGCTCGACGACTTCACGCAGCTGGTCGGCGAGATCGGCGAGCAGCTGGAGACGATCATGGTGCCGAAGGTCGAGGGCGCCCACGACATCCACTACGTGGATCGCCTGCTCGCCCAGCTGGAGGCGAAGGCCGGGCTCTCGCGGCCGATCCTCGTCCACGCGATCCTCGAGACCCCGCAGGGCGTGGTCAACCTGGAGGAGATCGCCAACGCCAGCCCGCGCATGCAGGGCATGAGCTTCGGCCCGGCCGACCTGGCCGCGGCGCGGCGGATGAAGACCACCCGCGTCGGCGGCGGCCACCCCGGCTACCGCGTGATGGAGGACCCGGACGACCCGGAGAACCCCGAGGCCGACCGCGTCAGCGCCCAGCAGGACCTCTGGCACTACTCGATCGCCCGCATGGTCGACGCCTGCACCTCCGCCGGGATCCTGCCCTTCTACGGCCCCTTCGGCGACATCAAGGACACGGCCGGCTGCGAGACCCAGTTCCGGGCCGCCTTCCTGATGGGCTGCGTCGGCGCCTGGAGCCTGCACCCGGTCCAGATCGGAATCGCCAAGAAGGTCTTCAGCCCGCCGCCGGACGAGGTCAAGTTCGCCAAGAAAGTGATCGAGGCGATCCCCGACGGCCGCGGCGTCCACATGATCGACGGCAAGATGCAGGACGACGCCACCTGGAAGCAGTGCAAGGTGATGGTCGAGCTGGCGGAGATGCTCGCGGAGAAGGATCCCGAGCTGGCCGAGGCCTATAAGTAGACGCGGAGGCCCCTAATCCAAAAGCGGTTGGGCGCCGTAATGCATAGGCGTAGCGGGCGCATCCCCAGTATTTAGGAAAGGCTATTTTTCCGGTCGACAATCCCGTAATCTGCGGGATGAGATTCACCCGTTGCAACAGCTCATGTCCTCCGCCGCGGCTGCCGATACGGAGTTTGCGTTGACAACCGCAACCATCGCTCCGTTTCCGACTTAAAAGAACATCCCAGTCCACTTCCGCCTCGCAGCCAATGCACTCTTCCACTGACGTCCCCCTCGACGGACACTTCCAGCCCCCCGCCGCGGCGCGGGAAACCCTCGTCCAGGATCGCCCCACGCTCGGGGCGATGCCGTTGGCCAAACGCGGCCCCGGACTCTGGCTGCTGCCGCTGGTCGACTTCTTCTCCTCCTCCGTAGCCCTGGCGATCGTCGCGCTGATCGGAGGTGTCGCCGTCCTCCCCGCCTTCCCGATCTCGCCGGCGATCCTCGTCGGCGTCTACCTGATCCTCGGCGTCTACGGCGCCGGCGCCGGGCGCGCCGAAAACGCCGCCGGCTGGACGGTCATCCGCATCCTCGTCGCCGCCGTCTTCGCCTGGTCGGCCTCGCTGCTGATCCCGTTCGAGGCCGACGAGCAGCTCGGCCTTTGGCTGGGCTTCCTCGCCCTCGACACCGGCCTGCGCAACCTGCTCACCCCCTACTTCGAGCGCTTCAACCCGCAGGAGCGCTGGGTCCTGGTCGGCGACGAGGACACCGCCGACCGCCTCCGCGCCTACGCCCCGCTGAAGAAGTACGCGACCGTCGTCGGCACCGTCCCGCCGGCTGAAAAAGACCCCGGGACCGCGGGCCGCGTCGCCGCCCTCGAGGTGGTCGAGCGCTACCACGCCGACCGCGTCGTCATCTCCAGCTCCCACGCCGACGACGAGGGCCTGCTCGAGCTGATGCGCGCTTTCAAATCGATCGGCGTCCCGGTCAGCCTGCTGCCGCGCCCGCTCGACCTGCTCGAGGCCCAGTCGGTGACCACCAGCCGCGTCGGCGGCGTGCCGCTGATCGGCGTCGAGGCACTCGGTCGCAGCACCGGCCCCTACAAAGGCCCCGACCGCCGCCGCACCCGCAAGACCAAGATCAGCGTCGTCGTCCCGGCGATGAACGAGGAAAAGAACATCGGCCAGGTCCTCTCCGAACTGCCCGACGGCCTGCACGAGGTGATCCTGGTCGACGGCAACTCGAAGGACAACACGATCGAGGCCGCCCGCCAGGCCTACCCCGAGATCCGGGTCACCAGCCAGAGCGGCCGCGGCAAGGGAGACGCCTTCCGCACCGGCTTCGCCGCGGTCACCGGCAACCTCGTGGTCATGCTCGACGCCGACGGCTCCGCCGACCCGGCCGAGATCGTCCGCTTCGTCGAGGCCCTCGAGGCCGGCGCCGACTTCGCCAAGGGCTCGCGCTACATGGAGGGCGGCGGCAGCGCTGACATCACCCGCCTGCGCAAAGCCGGCAACTCGGTCCTCAGCGGCACCGCAAACATGCTGCACGGGACCGATTTCACCGACCTCTGCTACGGCTACAACGCCTTCTGGGCCCGCTGCCTCCCCTTCATCTCGCTCGACGTCCCCGGCTTCGAGGTCGAGACCTTGATCAACCTGCGGATGGCCTCCGCCGGGATGAAGATCGTCGAGGTGCCGAGCTACGAGAAAGAGCGGATCCACGGCGAGAGCAACCTGAAGACCTTCCGCGACGGTGCCCGCGTTCTCGGCACGATCTTCCGCGAGGCCCGGCGCCGCCGCAGCCTCCGCCAGCACCCCGACGCCGGCGCCGCCAAGGTCGCCGAGCGCGAGCGCGCCCAGGCCGCCGCCTAGGCCGCGACCGCTAATCGCTCCTAAAGCAACGCCCGCGCCTCCGCCGCCCTCGTTAGCCTCGCGGGCATGAGC
Organism: Solirubrobacterales bacterium; assembly: GCA_051954315.1. GTDB lineage: Bacteria > Actinomycetota > Thermoleophilia > Solirubrobacterales > 70-9 > VAYN01. The sequence continues at coordinate 5,291 of JBQCHW010000207.1, read as the reverse complement.
AACGGGGAGCCCCGAACAGACCCCGACCGGGAAGCCAACGCGCTCCTGGGAGCGGCGGTCGCCGAGCTGCGCCAGCAGGCCGGCCTCACCCAGGCGCAGCTGGCGGAGCGGGCGCAGCTGCAGGCGCAGGAAATCGCCACCCTGGAGGCGGGTGAGATGGAACCGACCTGGGGCGACCTGCGCCGGATCGCCTACGCGCTCGAGGTGCCGCTGCCCGACCTGCTGGCGCGGGCCGAAGGCTAGGCAGGCGGGCGCGGCCGCTACTGCGGCGGCTGGATCGGGCTGGTCTCGGTGGCGCCGTACCAGTTGGGGCGGTAGGCGTAGGGGCGGATGCCGGCCCTGAAGGCCTGGCCGTCCTGGGGGCGGCGCTCGACCGGCCAGTTGGTGCGCCGGTCGATGACGTCGTACCAGACGACGGCGCGGATCTTGCGGTAGCGGTGGCGCAGCTTGGCGAGCATGTCGCGGATCCAGGCGGGCTTGTCGCCTCCGCGATCGCTCGAGGCGACCTCGGGCAGCATCATCGGCTTGCCCGGCGCGATCTGGGAGACGATTTCCCTGTAGGTGCGGTGGAAGACCTGGTTGAAGGTCTGCCAGCCAGGCGAGCCGATGTGCCTGCCCCAGTTGAAGCCGTCGAGACCGCTCCAGTCGACGTATTCATCTCCTGGGTAGAGCTCCCGCAGCGGGGTCAGCTTGCCGTACTGGTCGACGTTCGGGCACCAGACCCAGGTGGCGTTGGTGGCCCCGACGGCGGTGAAGATGTCGTGGACGTGGCGCCAGGCGGCGACGTACTGGTCGGCTGAGTTGCCGTTGACCCCGTCGCCCCAGGGGAACCAGAAGCCGTTCATCTCCCAGTTGAAGCGGAGGAAGAAGGGGTGCCCCCATTCCTTCGCCTTGCGGGCGAATTCCTCGATGTAGGCGTCGTAGCGACCGCTGGCGACGACTCCGAGGGAGAAGTCCGGCTGGACCAGTTCCGGCGGGCTCGCGCCCGAGTTCCAGCTGAGGACGGGGATCGCCCCATAGGCGCGGATGCTTTCCAGCGGGGTGTCGGGAAAGCTCGTCAGCTGGCAGCCGTCGCCGCCGCATTCGGCGAAGGGGGTGCCGAACTCGACCAGGGAGAGGCCCTTGCCGGCGAGTTCTTCGAAGCGGTAGACCGGGCTCATGTCCCAGGGAGCCGCGGTGCCGGTCATCTGGCTGCCGATCTGGGCGCCCCAGTAGAGCGAGGCCGGCGGACGCTGGGCGGCCCCCGCGCTCGGCGCCGGAAGCAGAGAGAGGCCTAGGACGCAGGCAAGCGCGGCGAGATCAGCGCAACGGCGGGATCGGGCTGCTCGCCAGTTCGCCAAAGCGGTTCCCTGCATAGATGCCCTTTCGGATCCCGGCGGCAAATGCCTGCGCCGCGTTGGGAGATGTCTCCAACGGCCAATCGATGTTTCGGTCCACGGTGTTGAAGTAGACGAGTGCCCGGACCTTCGGGTACCGGCGCGGGACCTCCCGGAACATTTCCTTGATCCAGGGCGCCTTCTTGCCCCCGAACGAGCTGGTCCCCAGCTCGCCCAGCATCATCGGCTTGCGGGGGGCGATCTTCGTGGTCAGGAGCTTGTAGGCGGGGTCGAAGATCTGGGTGAAGCTGCGCCAGGGCCGCGGGTTAACCGGATTCTTGCCCCAGTTGTAGCCGTCGAGGCAGGTCCAGTCGACGTAGGAGTCCCCCGGGTAGAGGCGCTTCAGCCCCTGCCTGCGCAGGCGCTTTTCCGTATCCGCATAAGGGCACCAGACCCAGGTGGCGTTAGTGGCCCCTACAGCGGTGAAGATGTCGTGGACGTGGCGCCAGGCGGCGACGTAGGCGCCGGGGTAGTTGCCGTTGACACCCTCGTACCAGGGGAACCAGTTGCCGTTCATCTCCCAGTTGAAGCGAAGGAAGAAGGGGTGGCCCCAGCCGCGGGCTTCTTCGGCGAATTCGCGGACGTAGGTGTCATAGACGCCGTTGATCAGGTTGCTGAGCTGGAAGGCCGGCTGATCGGCCGAAGTTCGCGGTGACGCTTCAGACCCCCAGCTGAAGAGCGGTATCGCCCCGTAGTTGCGAACGTTGTTCATCGCTTCGAGCGGAAAGCGGTACGGAGCGCAGGGGCTGACATTGCAGTCCTGCCACGGCGAGGAGAACTCGATCAGCGAGAGGCCTTTGCCGACCAGCTGTTCGAACTGGGCCACCCGGCTCATGTCCCAAGGCGTGTCTCGCGGCTGCGAGGAATCGCTGATCCAGGCGCCCCAGTAGAGCTTTTTCGGCTTCGCCTTGCGGTGCTTCTTCGCGGTCGGCGCGGGCTTGTCGGCGGCGCCGGCGGCTGCGGGCAGCAGCGCGCATCCCAGCATTGCCAGGAGCAGCAGGACGACCAGTCGAGCCCCGCGAGGGCGCTTGGGGTGGGACCGCGGAGACAGAGCGGTCAGTGTAGGGAACCGCGCCGCGGTGATCGGAGGGCGGCTCAACTCGGCGGCTGGATCGAGCCACCCGACAGCTGGCCGTAGTTGGCGCTGACGAAAGCCGACTGCCCGATGCCTTCGGCAAAGGCCGCGGTGGCGTTGCCCGAGCTCTCGATCGGCCAGTCCATCCCGTCGTCGAATTTGTCGAACCAGAGGAGGGCGCGGACCTGGGGGTAGGCGGCCGGGATCCGGGCGAGGGCGTCGCGAATCCAGGCGGCCTTGTCGCCGCCCTGCTCGCTCGAGCCCATCTCAGCGATCATCAGCGGCTTCGAGGGGGCGATACGGGAGGCGATCTCTTCGTAGCTGTCGGCGAAGAGCTGATCGAAGCTGCGCCAGCCGCGCGGGGCGGCGGGGTTGGTCCCCCAGTTGTAGCCGTCGAGGCCGGTCCAGTCGACGTATTCGTCGCCCGGGTAGAGCGAGGCGAGGTCGGTCAGCGAGCCGCCCGGATCGACGAACGGGCACCAGACCCAGGAGACGTTGGTTGCGCCGACCGCGGCGAAGATGTCGTGGACGTGGCGCCAGGCGGCGACGTACTGGCCGGAGGTGTTGCCGTTGACCCCCTCGGCCCAGGAGAACCAGTTGCCGTTCATCTCCCAGTTGAAGCGGAGGAAGAAGGGGTGTCCCCAGTCGCGGGCTTCTTCGGCGAATTCGCGGATGAAATCGTCGTAGCGGCCTTCGATCACGTCACCGAGCTGGTAGTCGGGCGAGTCGAGGTTCGAGGGAATCGCCTGCGAGCTCCAGCTCAGGACCGGGATCGAGCCGTGGGCGCGGATGCTTTCCATCGGGTCGTGCGGGAAGGGGTAGAACGAGCATTCGGAGCTGCAGTCGGCGAACGGCTGGAAGAAGTGGACCAGCGAGGCCGACTTGCCGGCCTCGCTCTCGAACTTGGTCAGCGCCGACATGTCCCAGGGGGCCTGTTCGCCGGTCACGTGGTCGCCGATCGCCGCTCCCCAGTAGATGGGCTCGGGCGTGCGGCTGGCCTCGGCGGGCTTGCGGGCGCAGCGGCGGCGGACCCCGCTGGGGTTGATCCGCTTTGCCCGCCCGTCGACCCGGCCGCGGAGGCAGGTTTTGACGCCGCCGAGCGCCCGCGCCTCGGCCAGCTTCGCGTGCTTGCGCGGGCCGAGATCTGGCTGGCCCGAGCTGGCCAGGGCGATGCCGGCGCTGAGCAGGAAGATCGCGGCCGCCGCCCAGATGACCCGGGCGACGAAGCGGCTGGAAGAACGATTGGCCATACAGGGCCATCGGCTCCCTGGCCGCTTGTTTCAGCGACCGTCCGCCCACCTGGACATATGTCCAGGTGGGGTTGAAATCAGCTGCTCAGCTGAGCGGCTGAATGGTGCTGCTGAGACTGAGGCTGCCGAAGGTATTACCCACGTAAGCGGAGTTCTTGATGCCTTCGGCAAAGGCGCTGCTGGCGGTGCTCGAGGTCTCGATCGGCCAGTCCATGCTGCTGTCGAATTTGTCGAACCAGAGCAGGGCGCGGATCTTGGTGTATTCGGTCGGCACCTTGGCCAGCAGGTCCTTGATCCAGGCCGCCTTCGAACCGCCGTACTCGCTGGAGGCGATCTCGCCGATCATCATCGGCTTGCTCGGGGCCACCGTTTCCACCAGGTAGCGGTAACTCGCTCGGTACAGTTCGTCGAAGCTCTGCCACTTGCCGCTGCGGGCCGGGTTGGTACCCCAGTTGTAACCGTCGAGGCCGGTCCAGTCGACGTAGGCGTCGCCGGGGTACTGCTTGCTGGCCGCCTGCTGGAAGTTCGAGAAGCTGCCGTTCCAGCTGACGTTCGGGCACCAGACCCAGGTCGCGTTGGTCGCCCCGACCGCGGTGAAGATGTCGTGGACGTGGCGCCAGGCGGCGACGAATTCGCCGGGCTGGTTGCCGTTGACGCCCTCTGACCAGGGGAACCAGTTGCCGTTCATCTCCCAGTCGAAGCGAAGGAAGAAGGGGTGACCCCACTGCTTCGCCTTGCCCGCCCATTCGCGGATGTAGGTGTCGTAGCGGCCGGCGATGATGTCGGAGAGCTGGAAGTCGGACTCGTTGACGTTGGAGGGGATCGACTCCGAGTCCCAGCTGATCACCGGGATCGAACCGTTCTTGCGGACGTTTTCCACCGGGGTCCAGGGGAAGTTGTAGAAGCTGCAGGTGCTGCCGCAGTTCGCCCAGGGCTGGAAGAAGTGGACCAGCGAGGGGGCGCGGCCGGCGGTTTCTTCGAACTTGGTCAGTGCGGTCATGTCCCAGGGCGCCGGGGTGCCGGTGAACTGGTTGCCGACGGTGGCGCCCCAGTAGACGGGACCGCTGGTGCCGGCGCCGGGCAGCGGTTCCGGAGTCGGTTCGGGGGTGGGTTCGGGCGCGGGTGCTGAAGAGGAGTTCGAGACCTTCACCGTTACGCTCGTCGTCGCCTTCACTCCCCGGGAACCGTAAGCGGTAGCGCTGAGGGTGTGGTTGCCGTTGGCGAGCTTGGTGGTGTCGAGACTGCCGCTGTAGGGGGAGGAAGAGTCGCTGAACATGGCGCTGCCGTCGACGACGAATTCGACCTTGGTCGGGGAGCCGGCGGTCACTCCTACTTGCCAGGCGATCGTGCCGGAGACGGTGGTGCCGTTGACCGGCGCAAGGGTGGAAAGGGTGAGGACTTCCTTGCTGCCGCCGGTGGTCTTGGCGGTGCCGCTGGTGGTCGCCGAGCTGGTGGTCTTGCTGCCACCGAGAGCCTTGCCGGGACCGATGCCTTCGGCGGCCAGGGCGCTCGGCGCGAACAGCGCGGCGAGGACGAAAAGGACGGTGAGGGTTTTGGTGAGGAGTCGAGTGGGAGCCATTGCCCGGCTCG
>JBQCHW010000206.1:0-3865 GCA_051954315.1 Solirubrobacterales bacterium | reverse complement strand
CGCCGAGGGCACTTCCATCGAGTCCGGGCCGGTGTCGATCGACCTGGCGCGCCACCTGGTGACCGTGCGCGGGGAGCCGATCAACCTGACCCGCTCGGAGTTCCAGGTGCTGCGGCTGCTGGCCGAGAGCCCCGGCCAGGTCTTCTCGCGCTCCCAGATCATGGAGGAGCTCTGGCAGACCGAGTTCGACGGCGACGAGCGCGCCTGCGATGTCCACATTTCGAACCTGCGCCAGAAGGTCGAGCGCGACCCGCAGAAGCCGGAGTTCGTGCTGACCGTGCGGGGCGTTGGCTATAAGTACAACCCAGACGCCAACTAGGAGAGGGGCCCTATGCCACTGGTACCGATGGTCGTCGAGCAGACTGCTCGCGGCGAGCGCTCATTCGACATCTACAGCCGCCTGCTCGCGCAGCGGATCATCTTCCTGGGTGAACCCGTCACCGAGGACCTCGCCAACCTGATCATCGCCCAGTTGCTGCACCTCGAGGCCGAGGACCCCGACAAGGACGTCAGCCTCTACATCAACTCCCCCGGCGGCTCCGCCTACGCCGGCCTGGCGATCTACGACACGATGCAGTTCGTCAAGCCCGACGTGCAGACGATCTGTTACGGGATCGCGATGTCGGCCGGGTCGCTGATCCTCACCGGCGGCGCGGCCGGGAAACGGATGGCTCTGCCGAACAGCCGCATCCTCATCCACCAGCCGAGCGGCGGCTTCGAAGGCCAGTCGAGCGACATCGAGATCCACGCCAAAGAGATCCTCGAGCTGCGGGCCCGCCTCGACGGCATCTACGTCAAGCACACCGGCCAGTCCGAGGAGCAGATCCACCGCGACATGGAACGCGACAAATTCTTCCAGCCCGACCAGGCGGTCGAGTACGGCCTGATCGACCGCGTGATCGAGTCGCACTAGTTCCAGGCCGGCGAGCCGGCGGTCGTCGGCTAGTCACCCACTCCGAACTTTGGGGGGCTATGACCCCCTCGAGTTCGGAGCGGCTTCAGTCGCCGAGGCGGCGCCAGGCCCAGAACCCGGCGATCGCGGCAGCGGCGCCGGAGAGGACGCCGGTCACGCCCGGCAGCCGCATCTGCGGGTCGCGGGCGGCAAAGGCGAAGGCCGAGGCGTCGGCGAGGTCGCAGAGGTTCGAGACCAGCAGCACCGTCCGCAGGCGGTCGGGATCCGAGAGCGCACTGAGGGTTAGCGCGCCGATCGCGATGTCCCGGCCACCGCCGAGTTTCGCCAGCGCAACGCCGGTCGGCCCCGGCTCGGGGAACCGCATGGCTCTCAGCGTCGGCCGCGTCGCCAGGAAGATCGCCGTCCCCAGGGCCACCCGGCTGCCGCCGATCTGGAGCGCCACCTGCCGAGCTTTCGAGTCCATCCGCCTGCGCCGGAACATTGGCCTCTTTCTACCCAACTCGCCGAAACTGCATCATGGGGGAGTGGCAGAGGGCGACACGATCCTGCGGCTGGCCCGGCGGTTCGAGCAGACGATCGTCGGCGAGACCGTGGCGGCGAGCGCGCCGAACCCGCGCGGAAAAGCGGCGGGGATCGAACGCCTCGACGGGCGGCGGCTGGAAGCAGTGGAAGCGCGCGGCAAGCACTTCCTGCTCTTCTTCGGCGAGCTCTCCCTGCACAGCCACCTGGGGATGAACGGCGGCTGGCACATCTACCGCCACGGCGCCCGCTGGCGGCGCCCCCGCGCCTCCGCCTGGGCGGTCCTCGCGAGCGAGAGCTGGGACGCGGTCCAGTTCGGCGGCACGACCCTGCAGGTGATGACGACGCCGCGGCTGCGCCGCCACCCGCAGATCAACGGCCTCGGCCCCGACATCCTCGCCGAGGAGTTCGACGAGGACGCGGTCGTTGCGGCGATGCGCACCGACCCGACCCGCGGGCTTGGCGACGCTCTGCTCGACCAGCACCTGGTCGCCGGGATCGGCAACATCTTCAAGAGCGAGGCCTGCTTCGCCGCCCGCGTCGATCCCTGGCGACCGGTCGGTGAGCTTTCCGAAGAGGAGCTGCGGGAGGTCCTTGCCGCCGCGCGAGGGCTGATGCTGGAGGCCGTGAAGACCGGAGGCCGCCTCCCCTTCAAGATCTACAAGCGCCGCCAGGGCGCCTGCCCCCGCTGCCGCGGCCGCATCTCCTCGCGCGGCCAGGGCGACGCCAACCGGACCACCTACTGGTGCCCGCGTTGCCAGGTCTGAGGCGGCGGTGGCGACGGGCGACCGCCGCCGGCTCGAAGCCCGCCGCGCCTGAATCGCCCCCTCGCCCGCGGCCCCGCTCCTACTATGCCGTCGCCGGCATCGCTCTGGACGAGGAGATGCAGCGGCTGCGAGCGCTGCCCGTTTTCGCGGAAGGCCCGCTGGCGAAAGCCGCTCCCCAGCTCAAGGTCCGCCGCGCCAGCAAGCGCCCTAACCGGCTCGGCTTCGCCGTTCCCAGCGAGTTCCGCCTCTCGGTCACCGCCTACCCCGGCATCCGCCGCGGCGACGTGCTGGAGACCCTGCTCCACGAGCTGGTCCACCTCCACGTCGGCCGTGCCGCCGAGGCCCACGCCTGGCACGGCCCCACCTTCAAGCGCACCCTCGCCCGAGCGATGCGAGAGGCCTACGGCATCGCCATCCCGACGCCTCGCTCGACCCTCCACGGCACCTACGCCGAGGCAATCGAGCGCGAGCTCAGCTCTGCGTCTCTTCCTCCTCGTCCCAGTGCCGCCGCTCCCGCAGGTGGTGGACGACGAGGACGAGGATGACGATCAGGGCGGGGGCGAAGACCGGCAGCGCGACGATCGCGTTGTGATGGGCGAGCGGCAGGATCACCTGCCGCCGCCCTGCTGGAAGCCGAGGCCGCGGACACGCAGGCGGCGCCGCCGCGGCGCCGGCCGCATCCCGACCGCCAGCCGGTGCAGCGCCCAGGCGAGGAGGGCGAGCAGCGAGAGGGTGATCGCCGCCACCGTCGAGTAGGCGAGGACGACCAGGGCCGGGCTGCCCCCTTTCTGCTCGCGTTGCAGCAGTTTGTGCTCGCTGCCGAAGCTGCGGGTGAAGTGGGCCGGGGCGGGGACTTCGCCGACCGGGATCGCCGCGTCGCGCGGCAGGTAGATCGGCAGCGCGACCAGGGAGTTGCCCTCGTGGAAGCGGACCATCGTCTTCCAGTTGCCGTGGACGGGAATCGGTTCGGTCGTCCGGTAGACGCCGGGGCCGATTTTTTTCAGCGGGTCGACGACGAGGCTGCCGCCCTGCCAGGCGGTGACGTCGAACCAGTTGGCGTCGTCCGCCGCGTTTGGCGGGTCCAGCCGGACCGTGGCTTCGACTTCGCGCCCGTCCTGGCCGCCGACCTCGTGCAGCGCCACCTGCGCGCTGACGCCCTGCTGCGGCGAGGTCCAGAGGCCGTAGCCGACCAGCGCCGCGATCACCATCGCGCTGCAGACCGCGGCCCGGCGCAGCGGCGCCGAACGCTCGGCCAGCGGCTCGGGGGAGAGGTGGGTGCCGATCCAGGCGCCGAGGGTGGAGGCGGCGACGGCGGCGGCGAAGCCGAGCAGCGCCGCTTCCGGGAAGAGGGCGCCCGGCCAGGGCAGGGTCATCCACACGTGCGACCAGGCCCACTCGGCGGCAAGCCCGACGGTGCCGATGCCGAGGCCGCTGGCGAGCCCGAAGGCGAGCGGCCGTTTGGTCGAGATGAAGACCGCGACCGCCTCGACCACCAGCGCCTCGGCGAGGTAGAGCGGGAAGTGGGGAGTGGTCTGGCCGAGGACCGGCCCGACCAGCAGCGCCAGGCCGCCCCGCAGGAGGATGAAGAAGACCGCCGCGCCGAGCGCCGCCCCCCGTCCCGCGTAGACCCGCGCCAGGACCAGGCCGACGCCGGCGGCGACCATCA
>JBQCHW010000205.1:0-3595 GCA_051954315.1 Solirubrobacterales bacterium | reverse complement strand
CATCAGCTCGTCGGTCATTGGGACTCCAGGTGGGCGCGCAGCCGTCGCCGCGCGTCGTGGACTGTCTTGTACAGAGCGCCGCGCGTCGTGCTCAGCCGCTCGGCCAGCACGTCGATCGGCACGTCGTTGAGCGCCACCGCCACCAGCACCTCGCGCTGGTGCGGGGTGAGCGCGGTGGCGATGCCGCGCTGGACGGCCTCCAGCAGCTCGCGCTGCTCGGCGGCCTGCGCGGGCCCGCCGGCCTTGTCGGCCAGCAGCGGCCAGACCTCCGGCTCGAGCGGGATCTCGCGGCCCTGCCAGGCGCGCTTGCGCATGGCGACTGCTGCCTCCAGCAGCGCGAACTTGTAGGCCCAGGTGGTGAAGCGGCTCTCGCCGCGGAACTCGTCGAGCTTGCGAAGGACCGCCATCAGCGCGTCGTCGGCGGCCTGCTGGGCGAGGTCCTCCTGGTCGCCGCCGCGCAGGTGTGCCAGATGGGAGGCGCGCCGGCCGATCTCGAACCGCGCCGCCCTCAGCAGCAGCGCATGCAGCTCGGCGACGGCGGCCTGTCCCTCGGCGCCCCCGGCGCGCAGCCGGTCGACCCAGGAGATCTCAGGAGGAGCGGTCATCAACGCAGTCGCCATGGATTGTTAGCGACCGCGGGGGGAGATTTCTTACCCGGGTAAGAAGCGCGCGGTCGGCGACGCAGACGGGACAGAGATCAACTCCAACTTGACCAAGGAGGTCCCATGTCAACCACCGCAACCCTCAACCCCCGCGAGACGGCGATCGCGCCGACCGTCGGCGAACGCCTCAGGAGCGACCCGCCTTCCAGGCGTTCACGCTGCTGCGCATCGCCTTCACCGTCGCGCCGATCCTCTTCGGCCTCGACAAGTTCTTCAACGTGATGGTCGACTGGGAGCAGTACCTGGCGCCCTGGATCAACGACATCGTCCCCGGCAGTGCCTCGACCGCGATGCACCTGGTCGGCATCGTCGAGATCGCCGCCGGCATCCTCGTCTTCGCCAAGCCGCGCATCGGCGCCTACGTCGTCGCCGCCTGGCTCGCGGGGATCATCATCGACCTCCTCACCTACTCCGGCTACTACGACATCGCCCTGCGGGACTTCGGCCTGCTGATCGGGGCGATGGCGCTGGGACGGCTGGCCGAGGTCTACGACAGGGGTTGGCCAGCTAGCCAGTCGTGATACACAGTTAGGCATGGGCAGGCGGCGCGGGCGGACGATTGAGAAGGCTGGGCTGATCGGCGGCGCCGTCTCGCTCGGCGTCGCCGGGTCCGCCGCCGTCGTCCTCTGGCACCGGTTGATGCGCCGGCCGCTGCCGCAGGTGAAGGGGACGATCGAAGTCGAGGGGCTGCACGGGCCGGTCAAGGTCCGGCGCGACCGCTGGGGCGTCCCGCACATCGAGTCAGACGTGCGGGAGGACCTCTTCTTCGCTCAGGGCTACTGCCACGCGCAGGAACGGCTCTGGCAGATGGACTTCTACCGCCGCGTGGTCGCCGGCCGGGTGGCGGAGATGGCCGGCGAGGAGGGGCTGCCGGTCGACCGGCTGATGCGGACCCTGCAGATCCGGCGGATCGCCCAGCGTGAGGCGACCGAGCTCGACCCCGAGCTGCGGGCGAGGCTGGAGCGCTTCTGCGCCGGCGTCAACCGGGCCGCCGCCGACGCCCGGGCGCTGCCCTTCGAGATGCAGGTGCTGCGGCTCGGCTGGGAGCCGTGGACGCCGGTCGACATCCTCAGCCTCGGCAAGCTGCTCGCCTTCGGCCTCTCGACCAACTGGGAGCGGGAGCTGCTGCGCTCCGACATGGTCCGCGAGCTCGGCCCGGAGCTGGCGGCGCGGCTCGACCCGGTCTACCCCGCCGACAACCCGGTCGTCGACCAGACGGCGTTCAGCGGCGAAGGGCTGCCGCTGGTCGAGCAGATCGACGCCGTGCGCCGCTCGATCGGGCTCGCCACCGAGGCCTCGGGCTCCAACAACTGGGCGGTCACGGGCGAGCGCTCGGCCACCGGCACGCCGCTGATCGCTGGCGACCCGCACCTGCCGCCGAGCATGCCGGGGATCTGGTTCGAGGTCGAGCTGCGCCACGACGGCCGCTTCGTCCGCGGCGCCTCGATGCCGGGGATGCCGGGGATCTACATGGGCCAGAACAACGACGTCGCCTGGACGATCACCAACGTGATGGCCGACATCCAGGACCTCTTCGTCGAGCGGATCGAGGGCGAGAACTACCTCTTCGAAGACGAGTGGCGGCCGCTGCGGGTCGAGCGCGAGGAGATCCTCGTCAAGGGCGGCGAGCCGGTCGAGCTCGAGGTCCGCAGCACCCACCACGGGCCGATCGTCAACGCCGCGCTCGGTGCCGACGAGGGCGAGCCGCTGGCCCTCGCCTGGCAGACGCTTTCCGAACCGACCGCCTTCCCCGGCATCTTCGAGCTGCTCGAGATCGGCTCCGGCCCCGAGCTGGTGGCGAAACTGGAGGGCCACACCTCGCCGGCCTCGAACATGATCTGGGCCGACCGCAGCGGCTCGATCGGCTACAAGCTGATCGGCCGCCTGCCGCTGCGGCGCGGCGGCTCCCCCGACCTGCCGAAGCCCGGCTGGACCGGCGAGTTCGAGTGGGAGGGGACGATCCCCTACGAGGAGCTGCCGGAGGTGACCGACCCCGAGAGCGGCTTCCTGGTCACCGCCAACAACCGAATCGTCGGCGACGAGTACCCGCACCACATCACCAGCGAATGGCTCGACGGCTACCGCGCCAGGCGGATCGAGGAACTGCTGGAGGCGCGCGAGAAGCACGACCACGACAGCTTCGAGGCGATCCAGACCGACAACTACTCGATCCCCGGGGTCGAGGCGGCGCGCCGCCTCTGCCGCCTGCATCCGCGCGGCCAGCGCGAGCGCAGCGCGATCGAGCGGCTGCGCAGCTGGGACGGCCGGCTCGACCGCGAGACGATCGCCGGGACGATCTACCAGGCCTTTCTGCTGCGGCTGGGGCGCGAAGTGGCGCGGGCGGCGATCGGCGACCGCGACCTCTGCGAGCGCTGGCTCGACCGCAACGACAACGGCTTCACCGCCCACAGCACCTCGCCCTGGCGCTGGCACTCGCATCTGATGGCGCTGTGGGAGGAAGAAGACCCGCGGCTGATCGGCCGGCCCTGGGAAGACCTGGTGCTGGAGGCGCTGGCCGGCGCGCTCGACGACCTCTCAGACCGCTTCGGACCCGACCCCGACGGCTGGCGCTGGGGCCGCGTCCACGAGATGAAGTTCCCGCACGCGCTCGGCGACGCCAACCCGCTCTTCGACCGTTTGCTCAACCGCCGACTCCGCGCCGGCGGCGCCCAGGAGACGGTCAGCCAGATCGCCTATGACCCCAACGACCCCTACAACGCCGTCTGGGCGCCGAGCTGGCGGATGGTCGCCGACCCGACCGATCCGGACCGCTCGCGCTGGCAGATGTTCTCGGGCGAGTCCGGCCACCCGGCGAGCCCGCACTACGCGGATCTGCAGAAGCGATGGTCGGCGGGGGAGACGCAGCCGATGTGCGGCGAGGGGCCCTGGCGGGTACTCGTGATGGAAACGCTATAGTTTCCTGCTCAACCTTT
>JBQCHW010000204.1:0-6893 GCA_051954315.1 Solirubrobacterales bacterium | reverse complement strand
GATCAGCGCCAGCAGCCGCCGCAAACCGGCGCCGCGCCGCCGTAATTCGTTCGGCCCGCCCCCCTGGGGGTCGATGGGCAACGGTCCCGGCCGCGGCGCCTCGGCCGCCTTCGGTGCCTCGCGCTTGATGTCGGGCGTCTGACTCATCCGCATCCTTCGAAACCTTCTTCGAGGCACTTTTCTTCGGGGTTGAGTCGAAGTGCTTCTTCAAGACTGGCCTTTGCGGCGGCGTCGTCGCCCGCCTTGTGCTCGACCCGGGCCCGCAGGTAGTGCAGCTGCCAGTTGTCTTCTTCACGGTCGATCGCCTGGCTGAGGCGGTGGACGGCAGGCCCGTATTCGCTCTGCGACTCGGCGAGCAGGCCGAGCTGGAGGTAGGGGGTAGCCGCCCACGGCTCGATCGAGCGGGCGGTCTCGGCGTGGTCGACGGCGGCGGCGATGTTGCCTTCGGCGGCGCTGGCGTTGCTGGTGTCGATCTCGCGATCGACCAGCAGCGGGCCGATCAGCGCCAGGGCGGCGATCCAGGCGAAGGCGAGGCCGGCGACGGTGAGGCCGAAGCGGCGGCGCTCTTCCCTGCCGTCGCCGCCGATACGAGCCTGGGCGAGCTGGCCGCAGCGGGCCGCGACCAGGGCGCCGCCGGCGAGGAAGAAGATCGCCCCGACCCCGGCGATTTCCCAGAACCAGTCGATCGCGGCGCCGACCGCGAAGGCGAGGCAGGCGGCGAAGAGCACCGCGTAGAGCTCGCGGCGCGGCCCGCCGGCGTGTCGCCAGGCGGCGAAGCCGGTCCAAAGGATCGTGCCGACGAGCCCCAGCACCAGCAGCCCGCCGAAGACACCCAGTTCGGTGAACGCCTGCAGGTAGAGCGAGTGGGCGTTCAGCACCGGCACGTCGATGTGGCGCAGCTTGTCCCAGGAGAAGCGGTAGGTGCCGGCCCCGTGCCCGAGCACCGGCTTTTCTTCGAAGGCGTCGACGGCGACCCGCCAGAACTCGTGCCGGTTGGCCCCTGAGAGCTGGGAGAAGTGCTGGGCCGGGTCGGAGGGGAACTGCTGGTCGGGGCTCGAGAACTCGTCCCAGGCGCGCCCACCGACGGCGATCGCGGCCGCCAGCGCCAGCAGGGCGCCGACAAGGGCGATTATCCGCAGCGTGCGGCGGTCGCGCGAGAGCGCCAGCGCCCGGCCGGTGAGGGCGCCCCCACGGTCCTCGGCACGGCGCAGGAGGGCGAAGAGGAGCAGCGAGAGGGCGACTCCGGCGATGAGGAAGAGCAGCACCGTCACGCCCTGGTCGACCGTCGCTTGCTGAGGGTAGTTCTCGGCCAGGCTCTTGCTCGCCTGCACCTTCAGCACCGCCGGGATCGCGCCGAGGGCACCGACCGCCAGCGTCCCCAGCATCCAGAGCCGGTCGTGGGAGAGGATCAGCAGGCAGCCGCAGGCAACACCGAGGCCGACGAGGCCGCCGCGGGAGTAGGTGAAGTAGAGGGCGAGGAGGAGGATCGGGAGCGCCCCGACCGCGACCCAGCGCAGCGCCGCGGTCAGCGAGCGCCGGCTCATCCAGAGGCAGAAGGCCGCCCCGATCCCGAAGGCCAGGCCATCGGCGTTCCAATAACCAAACGGATATCCGGTTCGGGCGCCGCTGCCCGGACCCGCTCCCAGCTCGAAAACATTGGGGAGCAAACGGCTTGCCAGAGCCAACAAGGCAGCCCCGATCAGGGCAATTCCGATCCCTTCAGCGAAACGTTGGCGCCTTTGGTCGGTTTGGGCGATCAGGAACGCGGTGAGAAAGAAGCCCAGGTAGACGAGAACCCGGTCGGCTTCGATCACGCTGAGCTCAACTGACCCTGACCAGAGAGATGAGAATGCGGAAAAAAGCGCCAGTCCTCCGATCAACCCAGTCGCCCACCAGAAGGGTCGGCCCAACGTCGCCTTGCCAGCGGCACCAAGCGCCAGCATCGCTACGAGGAGCGCGAGCACCGCAAGCCCGGCGATGTGACGGTCGCTCAGGAAAAAGCCGCCTCCTGCGAGGGCCAGGCCGAGGATCAAGGCGAGCGGACTTATCAACGCCGCTGATTCCTCTAGTCTTGCGCGCCATGCCTCAGGCCCGGCACCTCCGCCGCCGAAGTGCGGCCCTACCTGTCGCCTTGCTTCTGTCAGTGCTTGCTGTGCTGGCATTGGCTTGCTCACCCGCTATGGCTCACGCCGAAGAAGCGACGGGAATCCAGTACGAAACTGAAGTACCAACCGTGCCGACGGAAGAAGGTTCCGGAGTCGGCGGCGGCGGCCACCACAATGGCGGCGGCAACGCGGGCATCTCGAATACTCCCGAAGGCCAAGGCACGGGCGGCGGCAATCCGGAAGCGGGGGGCGGCTCCCACAACGGCCAGGGTAACCAAGCCCCCACCGGCAACGGCGGCCAGAAGCAGGGCGGTTCGGTTGGTTCAGGCGGTGCGGTCGGCGAAGGCAAGCCGGTCGTCAATCTTGGTGAAAACACCGCCAGCGCCGAAGAAGACGACTCGTCCTCGCCGCTGGTCCCGATCCTGATCGCGATCGTCGTTCTCGCGGCGATCTCGATCGGCGCCTACTACTACCGGCAGCGCCGTCAGGGCGCCGGTTCTTCCGTCTCGCCCAAGGCGAGCTGATCCGATGTCGAAAAGGAGCGAGTACATGAGCAGGATTCTGCGTGCCCTCACGCTGGCACTGGCCTTGACGACCTTCTTCGCCTTCTCGGCTTCGGCGGCGCAGGCGCTGCCCGCCGGTTTCTGGGGCGTGGTGCCGCAGAACGGGCCCACCACCGAACAGTTCCAGCGGCTCGGCCGCGGCGGCGTCGAAAGCCTGCGGATGTCGATCGGCTGGGCCTCGGTGCAGCCGAGCCAGGGCGGCTCCTACGACTGGAGCGGCTTCGACAACCAGATCGAAGAGGCATCGAAAGCCGGGATCAAAGTCCTGCCGTTCCTCACCGGGGCGCCCGAATGGGCGGTCCCGAGCAAGCGGGTCGCCGGCGCTGGCGGCCTCACCGCTCCTTCCCGACTGCCGGTCGCCGGCGCCGCCCGCACCGGCTGGGCCGCATTCCTCACCGCCGCCGTCGCGCGCTACGGCCCCAGCGGCAGCTTCTGGGCCGAGCATCCCGCGGTGCCGAAACGGCCGATCCGCGAATGGCAGGTCTGGAACGAGCCCAACTTCAAGTACTTCATCGCCAAGCCCAACCCGGCCGAATACGGCCAGCTGGTGAAGATCTCCTACACCGCCCTGCACACGGCTGACCCGGGGGCGAAGGTCGCCCTCGCCGGGCTCTTCTCGCGGCCCAAGGGCGCCCGCGACCGCAAGACCGGCAAGCACAAAAGCCTCAACTGGTACGCGAGCGACTTCGTCAACGCGATGTACAAGAAGACGCCGGGCGTGAAGGCGAAGTTCGCCAACGCTTCCCTGCACCCGTACACGATCTTCGCCAAGGAACTGCCGGAAGTGGTCGAAGAACTGCGCAAGGTGATGAAGTCCAACGGCGATCCCGCCAAGGGCCTTCTGATCACCGAGCTCGGCTGGAGCTCCGGGCCGAAGGCCGGCAACAACCTCTTCGCCAAGGGCCCCGCGGGCCAGGCCAAGGAACTGCGCACCGCCTTCTCCCTCGCCAAGAAGAACGCGGCGAAGTGGCGATTGCGAAGCGTCTACTGGTTCTCGGTCGACGACCAGCCCGGCGCCTGCAACTTCTGCGACGGCTCCGGCCTCTTCGGCGAAGGCTTCAAGCCCAAGCCCTCCTGGTACAGCTACGTGAAGTTCGCCGGCGGAACTCCGTAGCGCGGAAGTGCAGCGCTTGTGGTGAGTTAACCCGGCTATAGGCAGGCTAACTCACCACAAGCGCCCTGATCCTGGTTCGCCGATCCCGGCGTCTGCGTAAGATCGGTGGGTTGGCGACTAGGCAAAAAGCGAGTGCGAAGTCCGATCCGATGGCGCCGTTCTCGGCGGCGACGCGACGCTGGTTCGATGCCTCTTTCGAGGGGCCGACGCCGGCGCAGGCTGGTGGCTGGGAGGCGATCTCCAGCGGTGCCCACACGCTGATCTGCGCCCCGACCGGGTCGGGGAAGACGCTCGCCAGCTTCCTCTGGGGGATCGACAAGCTGGCCCGCTCGAAAGAGCTTGGGACGGGGGTCAAGCTGGTCTACGTCTCGCCCCTGAAAGCGCTCTCCTACGACATCGAGCGCAACCTGCGGGCGCCGCTGCGGGGGATCGGCGCCGACGTCGCGGTCGGGCTGCGGACCGGCGACACGCCGCAGAAAGAGCGCCGGGCGATGGCCAAAGAACCGCCCGACATCCTCATCACCACGCCCGAGTCGCTCTACCTGATGCTCTCCTCGAGCGTCCGCGAGATCCTCACCGGGGTCGAGGCGGTGATCGTCGACGAGATCCACGCCGTCGCCCAGACCAAGCGCGGCTCCCACCTCGCGGTGACCCTGGAGCGGCTCAACCACCTGGTCGAAAAAGAAGGCGGCGACCCGATCCAGCGGATCGGCCTCTCCGCGACCCAGCGGCCGCTGGAGCGGATCGGCAAGTTCCTGGTCGGGCCGAAGCGCGAGTGCAAGATCGTCGACGCCGGCCAGAAGAAGGCCCTCGACCTGGAGATCGTCGTCCCGGTCGAGGACATGGCCGACCCCGGCGCGCCCGCCTACCCGAGCGAGGACGGCCCGCCGCCGACCGAAGTCGAGCCGAGCGCCCACGTGCGTTCGATCTGGCCGGCGATCTACCCGCGCCTGCTGGAGCTGGTGCAGGAACACACCTCGACGATGATCTTCGTCAACAACCGCCGCGCCGCCGAGCGCCTGGCGAAGCGCCTCAACGAGCTCGCCAACGGCGAAGGCGAAGGGGAGCTTCCCGCCACCGAGCACAGCCACCACGAGGACACCGGCGAGCCCGAGGACTACGTCGAAATCGCCCGCGCCCACCACGGCTCGCTCTCCCACGAGGAGCGCGCCAACGTCGAGGAGATGCTGAAGTCGGGGCAGCTGCCCTGCCTCGTCGCCACCTCCTCGCTGGAGCTGGGGATCGACATGGGCGCGGTCGACCTGGTGATCCAGGTCGAGTCCCCGAAGTCGGTGACCCGCGGCCTGCAGCGGATCGGCCGCGCCGGCCACCGCATGGGCGAAGTCTCCAAAGGCCGGATCTTTCCCAAATATCGCGGCGACCTGCTCGAGTGCGCGGTCGTCGCCCGCCGCATGCGCGAGGCCGAGATCGAGGAGACGGTGATCCCGCAGAACCCGCTCGACGTGCTCGCCCAGCACCTGGTCTCGATCGCGGCGCAGGAAGAGTGGGTGGTCGACGAGGTCGAGCGACTCCTGACCGCCACCGAGCCTTTTCATGACCTCTCGCGCGAACAGCTGGAGAACGTCCTCGACATGCTCGACGGCCGCTACCCCTCCGACCGCTTCGCCGAGCTGCGCCCGCGGATCGTCTGGGACCGCACCGAAGGGACGATCCACGGCCGCAAAGGCGCCCGCCAGCTGGTCGTCACCAACGCCGGAACGATCCCCGACCGCGGCCTCTACGGCGTCCACCTGCCCGACGGCCGCCGGGTCGGCGAGCTCGACGAGGAGATGGTCTACGAGGCCCGCCCCGGCCAGACCTTCCTGCTCGGCTCGAGCACCTGGCGGATCGAGGAAATCACCCGCGACCGGGTGATCGTCACCCCGGCCCCGGGCGCCCCCGGCGCAGTGCCGTTCTGGAAGGGCGACGGGATCGGCCGCCCCGCCGAGCTCGGCCGCGCGATCGGCGCCTTCGCCCGCGAGGCGGTCTCCCGCGAGCCGGCCGAGCTGGCGAAGGAGTACGACCTCGACGAGCGCGCCGCCAACAACCTCGTCTCCTACCTGCGCGAGCAGCAGCAGGCGACCCGCGTCGTCCCCTCCGACGAGACGATCGTCGTCGAGCGCTTCCGCGACGAGATCGGCGACTGGCGCCTCTGCATCCTCTCGCCCTTCGGCGGCCGCGTCCACGCCGCCTGGGGCCTCGCCCTCGCGGCCAAGATCCGCGACGAGCGCGACCTCGAGGCCGACGCGATCTGGTCCGACGACGGCATCGTCATCCACCTCCCCGACGCCGACGAGCCGCCGCCCGCCGACCTCGTCCTGATCGACCCCGACCAGCTCGAAGACCTCGTCGTCGGCGAGCTCTCCGGCTCGGCCCTGTTCGGCGCCCGCTTCCGCGAGAACGCCGCTCGCTCGCTGCTGATCCCGCGCGCATACCCGGGCAAACGCACGCCGCTCTGGCAGCAGCGGCTGAAGTCGCAGAGCCTGCTCGAGGTGGCGCGGGACTTCCCCCGCTTCCCGGTCGTGCTCGAGACCTACCGCGAGTGCCTGCGCGACGTCCTCGACCTGCCGGCGCTCGCCGACCTGCTGGAAAAGCTGCACTCGCGCGCGCTCAGCCTGGTCGAGGTGGAGACGCCGACCGCCTCGCCCTTCGCCTCCTCGCTGCTGTTCGACTACGTCGCCACCTACATGTACGAGGGCGACACGCCGAACGCCGAGCGGCGGGCGGCGGCGCTGGCCCTCGATCGCGACCTCCTGCGCGAGCTGCTGGGCCAGGAGGAGCTGCGCGAACTGATCGACCCCGAGGCGCTGGAAGAAGTCGAGGCGCAGCTGCAGCACCGCACCGAGGCCGGCAAGGCCGGCGACCGCGACGCCCTCCAGCAGCTGCTGCGCAACCTCGGCGACCTCACCTTGGAGGAGTGCGAGGAGCGGGTCGAAGAGGGCTATTCGGCGAAATCGATGCTGGAGATACTCGTCGCCGAGCGCCGCGCGGCCGCCCTGGCCCTCGACCGCGAGCTGCTGCGCGAGCTGCTCGGCCAGGAGGAGCTGCGCGTGCTGATCGACCCGGGCGCGCTGGCCGCGGTCGAGGCCGACCTGCAGCGGCTGTCCGAGC
>JBQCHW010000203.1:0-3174 GCA_051954315.1 Solirubrobacterales bacterium | reverse complement strand
CGAAGGAGTTCCTGCTCGGCGAGCGCGGCGCCGGCTTCGCGATCGCCCAGGACCGCCTCGGCCCCGGGCGCATCCACCACTGCATGCGGGCGATCGGGACCGCCGAGCGCGCCCACGAGATGATGTGCCGCCGCGCCAACGAGCGCAGCGCCTTCGGCGGCCCGCTCGGCGACAAGCAGTTCGTCCAGGAGTCGATCGCCACCAGCCGGATGGAGATCGACCAGGCCCGCCTGCTCACCCTCTACGCCGCCTGGAAGATGGACACCGAGGGCAAGCGCGCCGCCCGCCAGGCGATCTCGGCGATCAAGATCGTCGCCGCCAACATGGTGATGGACGTCCTCGACCGCGCGATCCAGGTCCACGGCTCGCTCGGCATGACCGACGACACCCCGCTGGCGATCATGTGGCGCTTCTCCCGCATGCTCCGCCTCGCCGACGGCCCCGACGAGGTTCACAAAATGGTCCTCGCTCGCCGCGAGCTCAACCGCTGGTCCAAGCGTGCCGAGGCCGAAGCCGAAGGCAACCTCGAGCCCCGGCACGCGACGCGGATGGTCTAACCAGCCGCGCGAATATTTCAGGAGAAGGTGACCGTGCCTCCTATGGCACAGGTGACGGTATCTCCGAACGATTCGAAGCCGTCGAGGAAGAACTCAGCAGTTGCAACCTTCCCGTCGGGAGTGGCATAAACCAGCTGCCCCTGATTTTCATCCTCGGTCAGGTCGCCGATTTTCTCGCCGATTTCCCGGACCTCCCCGGGATTGAAGTCATCGTCGTAGCCGCCTTTGAATTCATTGTGGTAATTGCCACTTTCGTAGATCTCGGAATGGTTGGCCTCGGTCGTCGCCGTAAATTCCAATTCTTCGATGGCGTTACACGCGGCGTACAGCGTCAGTCCCGCTCCGCTGAAGATCTCCACTTTCGGGCTACCGGAATTAGCCGAATAGCTCAGCTTTGCCAAATGCATGCCACCCACCGCACCAGCGTTGCCGGCGTTGCCGGCGTTGGTCGCATGGTCGGCGTTGGTTGCGTTGTCGGCGCTGGCCGCATGGCCGGCATTGGTCGCGCTGTCGGCGCTGGCCGCACTCGGTACCTTGCCGAGACTCGCCAGGTTGATCTTCGCGCCGCTGATCGCGCCGTTCTCGATCTTCGCGGTGGTGACGGCGTTGTTCTTGATTTTCGCCGACGTCACGGCGTTCTTCTTCAGCTGCTTGGAGCCGACACTGTTCTTGGCAAGGCCGGCCGCCAGAGCGGTCGCTCCTCCGAGAACGAGGAACACGGCCAGCGACGACATCACGTTGGCATACGTGAGCCGCTTACGAAGCATCTTCACGACTGGATCTCCTTTATAGGGCGGTTATCCGGAACCGCAGAGTGAACACCCGACCCTCTCAACCGAGGCGGATGCTTTCAATTTAAATCGGCGGATCGACTACTGGCGTCGCTCAGATGCCCTCGCGCTCGACCCGCTCGGCCTCGTCGGCTAGGCGCTCCACCAGGCGGGCGAAGGCCTCTACGCCCTCGTTGACCTTGCCGTAGCCGCCGGCGGTGTAGCGGGCGTAGACGCCCTCGAGGATGATCGCCAGCTTCCAGTAGCCGAGGGCGACGTAGAAGCCGAGGTCGGAGAGGTCGCGGCCGCTGCCCTCGGCGTAGCGGGCGGCGAGCTCCTCTTGGGTGGGAAAGCCGGGGGCCAGGTTGGCGGGCATGCCGAGGGCGACGACGTCGTCGCCGCGCTTGGGCCAGTAGGCCATCAGCAGGCCGACGTCGGCCAGCGGGTCGCCGAGGGTGCAGAGCTCCCAGTCGACCACGGCTGCGACCTCGCCGGAGTCGGTGAGGATCATGTTGTCGAGGCGGTAGTCGCCGTGGACGATCGTCGCCGGGCCCTGCTCGGGGATCCGCGCCGAGAGCGCCTCGTGGACGCGGTCGATCGGCTCCAGCTCACGGGTCTTCGACTTCTCCCACTGCCCTTGCCAGCGGTGCAGCTGGCGGGCGACGTAGTCCTCCTTCTTGCCGAGGTCGCCGAGACCGACCGCGTCGGGATCGACGGCGTGGATCTGGACCAGGGTGTCGGCGACCCGCTCGCCGATCGCCCGGCGGTCGCCCTCGTCGGGGAAGATCTCCGCCTCGGCGAGCCCGCGCAGGATCGGGCCCTCGACGAACTCCATCACGTAGAAGGGGGCGTCGTTGACGCTCTCGTCCTCGCAGAGTCCGACCACCGGCGCCACCGGCACCTCCGTCGGCCCCAGGGCGGAGACGACCTTGTGCTCGCGCGCCATGTCGTGGGCGGAGCCTAGGCGCTTGCCGAGCGGCGGCCGCCGCAGCGCCCACTTCTGCCCGGCCGCGTCGGTGACCCGGTAGGTGAGGTTCGAGTGGCCGCCGGCGATCCGCTCGAAGGTGAGCGGGAAATCGACTCCTGAGACGTTGGCGCCGAACCACTCTTCAAGCGGCTTCTGGGCGATTCCGTCGGTAGCCTCAGCAGCCATAGGGGCGCAAGCATATTCACGATCCCATCGACGCCTGAGCCCGTCGCTCGCCAACCGGCTGCGGATCGGGTTCGCGATCGGCTTTGCCGTGCTCACGGCGATGGCGGTGATCGGCGTCGCCCGCTTCATCCAGCAGCGCCAGGATTACGAGGACTCGATCGCCCGCTCCTACGTGATCGAGATGAAGGCGCGGGAACGGGTTGTCCAGGGCACCGGCGGCCGGCCGGCACGCCTCGTGGTCCAGCAGCAGATCCGCCACCGCGAAGACCTCCAGGACGACATCTCCGGCGACACCCGCGATACCGCCCTGCTGGTCGCCGCGGGCCTGATCGCCGGGCTGACCGGCGCCCTGCTCCTCTTCAGCGGCCTGATCTCCTCGATGCGGCGGCCGCTCGAGGAGCTGGTCGACGCCGCCGGGCGGCTGGCGAGCGGCGACCGCAGCACCCGGGTCGAGGTCGGCGGCCTGGCCGAGACGGCGACCCTCGGCGCCGCGTTCAACGAGATGGCGCGGGAGCTGGAGATCGAGGAGGGACGGCGCGACGAACTCGACCGGCTCAAAGACGAGTTCGTCCTCACCGCCTCGCACGAGCTGCGCAGCCCGCTGACCTCGGTGCAGGGCTTCGCCGAGCTGCTGATGCTCGAACGCGACTCGCTCACCCCGAAGCAGGTGGAGACGGTCGAGGTCATCCTCGAT
>JBQCHW010000202.1:0-8424 GCA_051954315.1 Solirubrobacterales bacterium | reverse complement strand
CTCGGCCGAGATCGCCGTCGCCGGCCGCGAGCAGGAGTGGATCGCCCGCTGCGACCGCGACAGCGCCCGGCTCACCCGCCTGCAGCGGCGCGACGCCCTCAGCGGCGGGCTCGCGGTCGGCCTCGGCACCGCCCTTGCCGCCGGCGGCGCGGTGCTGCTGACGGCGGTGGCGATCCCTTCGGTGCAGAGCGGCGCTCTCGCCGGAGTCCTGCTGGCGGCGCTGGCGCTGCTGGCGATGGGCGCCTTCGAGGCGGTGGCGCCGCTCGGCGCGGCCGCGGCAAGCGTCGACGCCTGCGCGGGCGCGGCGCTGCGGATCGAGGAGGTCCTCGATCGCGAGCCACCGGTCGCCGAGCCTTTCTCGCCGCGCCCGCTCGGGGCGATCGGCGGGCTCGAGTTCCGCGACGTCCGCTTCCGCTTCGACGAGGCTCAGCCCTGGGTCCTCGACGGCGCCGACCTCCACCTCTCCCCCGGCCGCTCGCTCGCCCTGCTCGGCCCCAGCGGCGTCGGCAAGAGCACCCTGGCCGAGCTGGCGGTGCGCTTCCGCGACCCGGGTGCAGGCGCGATCTCGATCGGCGGTGTCGACATCCGGGACGCCAGCTCGGAGGAGGTCCGCCAAGCCGTTCGCCTCGCCCCCCAAGACGCCTACCTCTTCACCACCACCCTGCGCGACAACGTCGCCGTCGGCCGCGCCGGGGCCGGCGACCCGGAAATCGTCTCCGCGCTTGAAGCCGTCGGCCTCGGCGAGTGGCTCGCCTCGCTCCCAGAGGGGCTGGCGACCGAGGTTGGAGAGGAGGGCGCGCTCGTCTCCGGCGGCCAACGCCAGCGGATCGCCGCCGCCCGGCTGCTCCTCGCCGACGCCCGCTTCCTGATCTTCGACGAGCCGACCGCCCACCTCGACCCGGCCGGCGCCGCCGCCCTCCAGCGCCGCCTCGCCTCGCTCGCCCACGAAGGCGGCCCCGGCGTCCTCGTCATCACCCACGAGCTCCACGAACCGGCGGTCTTCGACCAGGTGCTCTGCCTCGAGCGCGGCCGTATCCGCGCCCTCGAACCGTCTAGTTACTCGTACTGAAGTGACTGCAGGACATCGAGCCGCGACGCCCGCCGCGCCGGCCAGATCGCCGCGATCACGCCGATCACCGCGGCGAAGACCAGCAGCAGGGCGAGGGAGCCGATCGGGTAGGAGAGGGTGAAGCCTTCGTCCTTCAGCGGCTGCGCGATCAGGGCGGCGAAGACGATGCCGAGGACCATCCCGAGGATCGCCCCGATCAGCGCCGTGATCACCGCCTCGTAGCGGATCATCGTCCGCACCTGCCGCCGCGACATCCCGATCGCCCGCAGCATCCCCAGCTCGCGGGTGCGTTCGTGGATCGAAAGTGCCAGCGTGTTGGCGATGCCGAAGATCGAGATCAGGATCGCGAAGGCGAGCAGGGCGAAGACCAGCTTGACGAGGCCGTCGATCTGCCCTTCTCGCTCTTCCTTCAGTTCCCCCTGGTTGAGGACTTCGGTGACCGGGAAGAGCCGTTCCGAGCCAGCCGTCAGCAGCGCCTGCACTTTCGCTTCGTCGGCGCCCTCTTCGACCTTGACGAAGTCGAAGAGGTCCTGGGTCTGGCGGAATTCCCGGGCCATTGCCGCCTGGGTGACGAGGACGCTGCCGAGCACCCCGAGCTTCGATTCGAACTCCCCGGTAACCCGGAAGCGCGGCTGCGCCCGCGTCTGGGTCAGCAGCTTGAAGCTGTCGCCGGGCTCGAGATCGTGGGAGGAGGCGAAGTCGTCGGAGACGATCGCCTCGCGGCCGCTGAGATTGCGCAGCGCCGCCGGGCCGCCCTTCGTCCATTCGATGTTCAGGGCCTCGCCGATGTCTCTGGTCGGCGCGTTGACCTGGACGGTGCCGCCGGTCGTCCCTCCTTCGACCACCTTCGCCTGGGCGCCGCGGATCGTCGCCACCAGCTCCACCCCGGGGATCTTCCGGGCGGCCGCCGCAGCGCCGTTCGGGATCGGCGAGAAGCCGTCGCTGTTCTGGATCACCAGGCCGCCGGCGAAGTTTTCATCGACGACTTGGGCGACCGTGCTCTTCAAGCCGGCGGCGAAGACCGTGACGAAGGCGACCAGGGCGAGGCCGATCATCAGCGCCGCCGCGGTGATCGCGGTACGGCTGGGATTGCGCTGCGCGTTCTCGCGGGCGAGGCGCCCGGTGAGGTGGCGCAGCCGCTCCAGCGGCCAGCCGGCGACGATCGCCAGCGGCGGCACCAGCCGCGGGCTGAAGATCGAGACGGCGAAGACGACGATCACCGCGCCGCCCCCCATCAAGCCGGCGCGCTGCCCGGCGCCGCCGCTGCCCAGCAGGCCGATCAGCACCATCGCGATGCCAATTGCCGCGAGCAGGACCGAGAGCACCAGGTAGACCAGCCGGCGGCGGCGGGTGGGCGCCGGAGCGAAGGCGTGCAACGCCGCGATCGGCGGCACCCGGGTTGCCCGCAGCGCCGGCACCAGCGAGGAGACCATCGTCACCACCATCCCGACGACCAGCGAGACGATCACGGTCCGGGACGCCAGCTGCAGGCTCGTCGTCGGCAGGTCGGCACCGACGGCTTCGAAGATGATGTTGATCAGCTTGGCGAGGACGAAGCCGCCGCCGATCCCGATCAGCGCCCCGAGCAGCCCGATCGCCGCCGCTTCGACCAGCACCGTGGTGAGGATCTGGCGCCGCGAGGCGCCGAGCGTTCGCAGCATCCCGAATTCGCTGATCCGCTGCGCCACCGTGATCGAGAAGGTGTTGAAGATCAGGAAGGAGCCGACGAAGACGGCGATGAAGCCGAAGACGAGGAGGAAGGTCTTGAGGAAACCGAGGCTTTCGCGGATTTCCTCCGAGGCGCGGTCGGCGTTTTCCTTCGCCGTCTCGACTTTGACCCCAGCCGGCATCTTGCGGGCGATCCGTCGTTTCAGCGCCTCCGGCGAGACACCGTCCGCGGCGGCGACCGAGATCTGGTCGAAGCGGCCCCGCTTGTGGGTGAGGCGCTGGGCGGTCGGCAGCGTCACCTGAGCGATGCTGGCGCCGCCGAAGGAGGCGCTGCCGAGCTTGGTCAGGCCGACGAGGCGGAACTTCTGCGCCCTGCCCTGGCCGATCAGCTCGATCGTCTGGCCCAGCTTCAGGTCGCTGCCTTCGGCGGCCGCCTGGTCGATCGAGGCTTCGGTCGGCCCGCGCGGCTTGTGCCCCTCCACATAGTTGAGCGACTCGAGCCCGTCCGGCAGCGTCGAGGAGATGAACTTCGGGGCGAATTTGTTGCCGATCTTTTCGCCTTCGCCGTCGAAGAAGGCGCCGGGCGTGAAGATCGCCCCGGAGGCGACGCGGACGCCGCGCGTCTTCTGCACGGTCGGCAGCAGCGAGGCGCTGATCGTCGGGATTTCGCCGTTTTCCTGCTTGACCGGGTTCTCGGCGGTGATGACGACGCTGGTCCCGCTCAGCGACTCTTCGAAGATTTCGTCGAAGGCAGCGAAGATCGTGTCGGTGAGGACGTAGGAGCCGGCGACGAAAGCGACGCCAAGGACGACCGCGAAGGTCGTCGCCAGGGCGCGCGCCTTGCGCGCCCAGAGGCTCTTGAGGCCGAGGCTAGTCAAGCCGCTTCTGCAGCTCGATCACCTCGTCCGCCGAGCCGGGGGCGGCGTCGCTGACGATCTTCCCGTCCTGCAGGGTGATCAGGCGGTCGGCGTGGGCGGCGGCGACCGGGTCGTGGGTGACCATCACCACCGTCTGGCCGAACTCGTCGACCGCCTGGCGCAGCAGCGCCAGCACGTCGGCGCTCGCTTTCGAATCGAGGTTGCCGGTCGGCTCGTCGGCGAAGACCACGGCCGGTTTGCTGACCAGGGCGCGGGCGACGGCGACCCGCTGCTGCTGGCCGCCGGAGAGCTCGGCCGGGCGGTGGGTGCGACGGTCCTGGAGGCCAACCGTCTTGATCAGCTGGTCGACCCACTGCTGGTCGGGCTTGCGGCCGGCGATCGAGAGCGGCAGGACCAGGTTCTCCTCCGCGGTCAGCACCGGCAGCAGGTTGAAGAACTGGAAGACGAAGCCGAGCTTGTCGCGGCGCAACTGGGTCAACTCGCCATCGTCGAGATCGGTGATGTCAACGCCGTCGAGCTCGACCGTGCCGGAGGTGGGCCGATCGAGGCCGGCGAGGATGTGCATCAGCGTCGACTTGCCCGAGCCCGAGGGACCCATGATCGCGGTGAAGCGGTCGCGCTCGAAGGAGGTGGTGACGCCGGCAAGCGCGTCGACAGCGGCGTCCCCTTCGCCGAAACGGCGATGGACGTCGGTGGCAACCACGACTTGCCCGTTGACGCTCACTACCCGGCACGGTATCGCGCCGGCCCTTTAGCCTGCGCGCGTGCCCCTCGCCGACCGCTTCGACGGACTCCTGATCGATCTCGACGGGGTGGTCTGGATCGGCCGCGAGCCGGTGCCGGGCTCGCCGGAGGCGCTGCGGGCACTGTTGGAGGCGGGCAAGCGGATCGTCTTCGTCACCAACAACCCGGGGCAGCTGCCGCAGGCTTACGCGGAGCGCCTGCGGGAGCTCGGGGTCGAGGTCGGCCCCGAGCAGATCGTCACCGCCGGGATGGCGGTGGCGCGACTGGCCGGCGAGTCCGCGGCGGCGGCCGGGGGGACCGCGTTCGTGATCGGGCGCTCGGCGCTGAAGGAGATGGTCGCGGCGACCGGAGCGCGGCTGCTGGAGGGAGACGAGGCCGAGGCGGCCGACGTGGTCGTCGTCTCCGGCCACAAAGGCTTCGACTACGCCGAGCTGAAAACCGCCAAGTTCGCCCTCGATCGGGGAGCGCGGCTGTTCGCCACCAGCCATGACCCGACGATGCCCTACCCCGGCGGCGAGCTGCCCGGTACCGGCGCCGTCCTGGCGGCAATCGAGGTCGCCTCCGGCAAGCAGGCGACGATCGCCGGCAAGCCCGAGCGCCACCTGTTCGAGATGGCGAAGGAGGCGGTCGGCGATGGACGCCTGGCGATGGTCGGCGACCGGATTAGCTCCGACATCGACGGCGGCCGCGCCGCCGGTCTGGAGACCGTGCTCGTGCTCAGCGGTACGACGACGCGCGAGCAGGCCGACGCGGCGGACCCCGCCCCCGACCACGTGCTCGACGACCTCGCCGCGCTGCTGAAGTGAGCGCCGAGGCGCAGGCCGACAGCCAGCACCGGCGACCGGGGCTGAGCTTCGCCGGCGTCTTCGCCGTCACCTTCCTCGGCCTGATCGCGGTCGGGGCGGTGCTGCCGGTCCTGCCCCGCTACATCCGCGGCCCGCTCGACTCGAGCGACCTCGCGGTCGGGGTCGTGATCGGCTCCTACGCCATCACCGGGCTGCTGCTGCGGCCGGTCGCGGGCCGCCTCGCCGATACCCGCGGGCGGCGGCCGACGGTGGTGGTCGGGGCGCTGCTGGTCAGCCTCAGCGGCCTGCTCTACCTCCCCCACCTCGGCCTCCCGGGCCTGATCCTCGCCCGCCTCGTCCTCGGCGCCGGCGAGGGCGCCGTCTACACCGCCGGCTCGGCCTGGATCGTCGACATGGCGCCGCCGGCCCGGCGCGGGCGCATCCTCGGCCTCTACGGGCTCGCGGTCTGGGGCGGCCTCAGCGTCGGGCCGCTGCTCGGCGAGGTGCTGCTGCACGCCACCAGCTACTCGGTGGTCTGGATCTTCGCCGGGGTGCTGCCGCTGCTCGGCGCGGCGATCGCGCTGCGCGTTCCCGATCCCTTCCAGCCGCTGACCCACGCCGAGCCGCACCCGCTGATCGCGCCGGAGGCGGTGCGCCCCGGCCTCGCGATCGCGCTCGCCTCGGTCGGCTACGCGACCCTCGCCGCCTTCATCGTCCTCCTGCTCGAATCGCGCGGGGTCGGCCACGGCGCCACCGTCTTCGCCGCCTTCGCGGCGATGATCGTGCTGGCCCGGGTGCTCGCCGGGCACCTGCCCGATCGCCACGGCCCGGCCCCGGTGGCGATCGGCGCGGTCCTGATCGAGGCCGGCGGCCTGCTGCTGATCGCCCTCTCCCACAGCCTGCCGCTGGCGCTGATCGGCGGGATGGCGATGGGCGGAGGCTTCTCGCTCCTCAACCCCTCCCTGATGTTGATCGCCGTCGGCCGCGTCTCGCAGGAGGCGCGGGGAGCGGCGATGGGCACCTACACGGCCTTCTTCGACGCCGGGGTCGGGATCGGGGCGCCGCTGGCCGGGCTGGCGGCGGCGCTGACCAGCTACGAGGGCGCCTTCGTCTTCGCCGCCGTGGTCGCCGTCTGCTCGGCGGTGCTGATCCTGACCACGCTGCACCCAGGCCGGCGCAGGGTCTAGACCGCTCTCAGCGCTCGGCGATCAGCAGCGTCTGCAGGGCGCGGCCCAGGCGCGCGTTCTCGTCGAAGAGCGTCGACTCGGCCGTGCCGATGCCGCGGGGCCGCGGCAGGGTCGCGGCGTCGACGCCGATCCACTCCCCCTTCGGCATCCGCTCCAGGTGCACGGTCAGATCGACGTTGATGAAGAGGAAGCGGCGGAAGTCGAGGGCGGCGCTGATGCCGTTGCCGACGTCGGCCGCGATCAGCGTCCGCTGCAGCGGGGTCGGCTCCTCTCCCGCCACCAGCGGATACCGCATCCGCAGCCAGGCGGTGGCCGGCCCCGGCTCGAGGAAGTCGCCGGCGACGAAGCGGATCTCCATCGCCGAGTGGTAGCCATGCTCCTGCCCGGTCGGGAAGAACTCGCTCGACCGCGCCTTCTCGGGGAGCGGCGGCGGCTGGCTGGCGATCAGGGCCTCGCCCGGCAGCTCCAGCCTGGCGGTGCGCAGCCTCCACCCCCGCGCCCGCATCAGCACCTCCCCCTCGGCGTCGCTCAGCTCCGCCTCCAGCATCTGCACCCGCCGGCCCGGCCGCGCCACCCGCGCCTCCACCCGCACCGGCGCGATCGGCACCGAGCGCAGGATCTCGAAGGTGAGCCGTCCGACCTGGAAGTCGTCAGATTCGGGCAGCCCCTCGAGCGCGTGGCCGAGCAGCGCCGCCGGCGGCCCCGCATGCTGCGCCCCCGGGTCCCACGGCCCACGCGTCAGCTCAGTAGCGCGAAAGAGATCGCCATCCCGCTCGTAAAACGCCTCGAACACGCGCGGATCGTCTCAGCAGGACCGGCTGCCGAACTCCTGGGTCCAGACGTGGGCGCCGCCGAAGCCTTCGAGCTTGCCGGTCTGCAGGCCGATGCCGGTCTCTTCGTAGGGGCCGAGGATGTTTTCCCGGTGCCCCGGCGACTTCATCCAAGCCTGGAAGATCTTGCGCGGCGTCCCGAGGCCGCCGCTCCCCCAGGCGATGTTCTCGCCGGCGCTGCAGCCCTGGTAGCCGAACCGGGTCATCCAGAAGGTGAAGTCGCGGTCGCAGGCTTCGTGGCTGAATTCGTTGCAGCGGAGGATGTCGCGGGACTTGTGGTCGGCGGCCTTGATCAGGGAGAGGGTGGCCTCGAGCGGCGGCAGGCCGCGTGTGGTCCGGGCGTGGTTGACGAGGCAGAGCATCACCCGCTCCTGCGCCTCGAACGGGGCCTTGCCCTTGTCCTGGTTGTGGCAGGCCTGGGCAGCGCTCGGCAGGAGGAGCAATCCCACTGCCAGGAGGAAGCCGACGATCCCGCTTCTTCTTGTCACGGCCTCGTAATACCCGAGGCGTACTCTCTTAACAAGAGAAAGGAGCGAGATGACGACGAAAGTTAAGAAAAGCGAGCAGGAGTGGCGCGAGCAGCTGACCCCCGAGCAGTTCGAGGTCACCCGCAAGGCTGGCACCGAGCGGGCCTTCACCGGGCCCTACTGGGACGAGAAGGCGGAGGGCATGTACCGCTGCGTCTGCTGCGGGACCGAGCTCTTCTCCTCGGACACGAAGTTCGACTCCGGCACCGGCTGGCCCAGCTTCACCGAGCCGGCGAACCTCGAGCACGTCGAGCTGCGGCCCGACAACAGCCTCTTCATGCGCCGCACCGAGGTCGTCTGCAAGCACTGCGACGCCCACCTCGGACATGTCTTCGACGACGGCCCGGCCGAGCGCGGCGGCAAGCGCTACTGCATCAACGGCTGCGCGCTCGAGTTCGAGAAGAAGGAGTAGGGCGAAGCGCCGGGTGGCCGGGAAGCCGGCCGCCTAGAGCGCACCGCCGCCGGCGCCCAGGTAGCTGAAGCGGACCGCCAGCGCGACCGCCTCGGTGCGGGTGTCGACCTCGAGCTTGGCGATCGCGTTGCGGACGTGGGTGTGGACGGTCGCCGGGCTCAGCTGCAGCCGGTCGGCGATGTCTTTGACCCGCAGCCCCTCGGCGAGCAGCTCGAGGATCTGGCGCTCGCGCGGCGAGAGGTCGAGCAGTTTCTCCACCTCGGAGGGCTTGCCGCCGGCGAAGTCGCCACCGAGGAAGGTGCCGCCCTGCGTCACCGCTTTCAC
>JBQCHW010000201.1:0-4167 GCA_051954315.1 Solirubrobacterales bacterium | reverse complement strand
CGGCAGCGCTCGAACAGGTACTCGACCGGCTGCAGGGGCAGGTTCGGGATCGTCACCACGTAGTCGGGCCCGACGAAGAGGTCGAGCTCGCCGGTCCCCAGCCGGCCCGCATGGGGGTCGAAGACGGGCAGGTGGAGGACGATGAAGAGGTAGTCGTCGTAGACGTCGATCTTCGGCCGCTGGTTGCGGGAGAGGACGTCCTCTAGATCCAACGCGTGGAACTCGTAGTGCTCCTCCAGCCAGGTCCGCTCCAGCGAGCCGGGCCACTCGATGTTGACCCAGCGCAGGCCGTTCGCCTCGATTTCCTCGACGTTCGGCTGCTGCGGCTCAGGCGCCGCCGGCTGAGAGACGAGCTCGCCACGCCGGCCGGGCCGTCGCAGCCTCGGTTTCGGAAGGTTCGGCATCGATCGATCCGAGCGTCTCGTGCAGCAGCGGGCTCATCGTGTCGCCTAGGTTAGTCAGGCGTGACGAAAAGCGTGCGTTCTCGCACGGAATGGTTGCTCCCCGCCAACCCCTTCGCTATCTTTCCCTGCACATAAGCGCCACATCTAGAGGGGTGGAGGGACTGGCCCAGTGAAGCCCCGGCAACCATCGCGACCGCAAGGTCGAGACAGGTGCCAAGTCCAGCAGGTCGCGAAGCAGAAATGCAAGCGATTTGGAAGATGTGGGGGATGTCCGATCGGACCTCGCCCCACAGATGGCGAGGTTTTTTCATAAGTGAAAGAGGATCGGATGTCTGTAGAGAACTTGAAGTGCAAGGAGTGCGGGGCGACCTACGAGCTCGACGCCAGCTACTTCTGCGAAAACTGCTTCGGCCCGCTCGAGGTCGTCTACGACCTGGAAAAGCTCGATCCGGCCGAGGTGAAGAGGCGAATCCAAGCCGGCAGCCAGGGCATCTGGCGCTACTCGGATTTCCTGCCCTTCAAAGGCCACGCGAGCGACCCGCTGGAGCCGGGGTTCACGCCGCTGCTGAAGGCCGAGCGACTGGCCGAGCGGCTTGGGGTAGGCGCCGAGATCTACATCAAGAACGACGCCGCTAACCCGACCCACTCCTTCAAGGATCGCGTCGTCGCGGTCGCGGTCGCCAAAGCGAAGGAGCTCGGCTTCAAGACCGTCGCCTGCGCCTCGACCGGCAACCTCGCCAACGCCGTCGCCGCCCACGCCGCCGCGGCCGGCCTCGACTCCTACGTCTTCGTCCCCGCCAACCTTGAGGAGCAGAAGCTGCTCGCGACCGGTGTCTACGGGACCAACCTGGTCGGCGTCCGCGGCAACTACGACGACGTCAACCGGCTCTGCACGCAGCTGGCGGAGGAGCGCCCCTGGGCTTTCGTCAACGTCAACCTGCGCCCCTATTACGCGGAGGGCTCGAAGACGCTCGCCTACGAGACCGTCGAGCAGCTCGGCTGGAAGCTGCCGGACCGCGTCGTCAGCCCGATCGCCTCTGGTTCGCTGTTTACGAAACTGGGCCGCGGCTTCCAGGAGTGGCTCGACCTCGGCCTCGTCGAGGGCAAGCAGCCCGTCTTCAACGGCGCCCAGGCGCAGGGCTGCAGCCCGGTCGCCACCGCCTTCGCCGAAGGCTGGGACGTCTGCAAGCCGCAGCGGCCGGAGACGATCGCCAAGAGCCTCGCGATCGGCGACCCCGCCGACGGGCCCTACGCGGTCGAGCACGCCCGCCGGACCGGCGGCGGCATCGACTCGGTCACCGACCAGGAGATCCGCGAAGGGATCAAGCTGCTGGCCGAGACCACCGGGATCTTCACCGAGACCGCCGGCGGCGTCACCGTCGGCGTCCTGCGCAAGCTGGCCGAACGGGGCGAGCTCGCCGACGGCGAGCGGGTCGTCGTCTACATCACCGGTGAGGGTCTGAAGACGCTCGACGCGACGCGCGATACGTTCCAGATGCACGAGATCGACCCCAGCCTCGACAGCTTCGAGAGCGAGTTCCGCCAGGAGGTAGCCGTCTAGATGTCAGTCACCGTGAAGATCCCGACCCAGCTTCGCGCCGCCACCGGCGGTCAGGCGGAGCTGGAGGTCGAGGGAGGCACCGTCGGCGAGGTGCTCGACGCCGTCTTCGACGCCCACAACGGCCTCCGCGACCGCATCACCCAGGATGGCGACCTGCGCCGCTTCGTCAACGTCTACGTGTCGGGCGAGGACATCCGCTTCCAGCAAGGGCTCGAGACGAGCATCAACGACGGCGACGAAGTGACGATTCTCCCTGCGGTAGCCGGCGGTTCTTGAAGCCACCCGTAGTCATTCTCTGCGGCGGGCGCGGAACCCGCTTGCGCGAGCGGACCGAGTCGGTGCCGAAGGCGCTGGTCGAGATCGGCGGCCGGCCGATCCTCTGGCACGTGATCCAGATCTACGCCGCGCAGGGGTTCGACCGCTTTCTGCTGGCCACCGGATACATGGGCGAGGCGGTGGAGGAGTTCGCCGCCGGCGAGCGCTGGCCGGAGGGGGTGGAGGTCGAGTGCGTGGACACCGGCCTCGACACGCCGACCGGCGGCCGCGTCGCGGCGCTGGCGGATCGGCTGGGTGACGAGACTTTCTGCGCGACCTACGCCGACGGCGTCGCCGACATCGACCTCGATCGCCTGCTCGAGTTCCATCGCGAGCAGGGGGCGCTGGCGACGGTGACGGTGGTGCGGCCGCACCTGCAGTGGGGGGTCGCCGAGCTGCGAGGCGACGCGGTCACCGGCTTCGTCGAGAAGCCGCGCAGCGAGCACTGGATCAACGGCGGCTTCTTCTGCTTCGAGCCGGGCGCGCTGCGCTACATCGGCGAGAAGAGCGTGCTCGAGCGCGAGCCGCTCGAGCACCTGGCGGGCGATGGTCAGCTGCGCGCCTTCCGCCATGAGGGCTTCTGGGACTGCATGGACACCTACAAGGACGCGGTGGTGCTGAACGATCTCTGGACCGGCGGCCGCGCCGCATGGCGGATCTGGGACGCGGCACCGGTGGACGCCTCGTGAAGCGGGCGCTGGTCACCGGCGGCCACGGCTTCGTCGCCTCGAACCTGGCGCGGGCACTGCTGGAACGGGGGGACGCGGTCAGCGTCCTCGATCTGGCGCCGCCGCCGCGCTCGGGCCTCGCCCTGCAGGGGATCGGTGCCGAGGTCGAGCTGCTCGAGGTCGACCTGCGCGACGCGCCGTCGGTCGAGGCGGCGATCACCGCCGGCGAGTTCGACGTCGTCTTCCACCTTGCCGCCCAGACCCTGGTCGGGCCGGCGATGGCCGACCCGACCCAGACCTTCGAAGTCAACGTCCGCGGCACCTGGTCGCTGCTCGAGGCCTGCCGCCGCACTGACGTGCCGGCTGTGGTCGTCGCCTCCTCCGACAAGGCCTACGGCCCCAGCGACGAGCTGCCCTACCGGGAGACGATGCGGCTGCAGCCGGCTTCTCCCTACGAGGCGAGCAAGGCGGCGGCCGACGCGATCGCCCTCTCCTACCGGCCCTCCTACGGCCTGCCGGTGGCGGTCACCCGTTTCGCCAACATTTACGGCGGCGGCGACCCGAACTTCTCGCGCCTGATCCCCGAGGCGATCTCCGCCGTCCTCGACGGCCGGCGCCCGCAGATCCGCTCCGACGGCAGCCCCGAGCGCGACTTCCTCTACGTCAGCGATGCGGTCGCCGCCTACCTGGCGGTCGAGAGCGCGGTCGGCGCTGGCGGGCCGGGCGCGGGGGAGGCCTTCAACGCCGGCGGCGAGCGGCCCTACTCGGTCGCCGAGGTGCTGCAGACGATCGTCGACGTCTCCGGCACCGACCTCGAGCCCGATCTCCTCGGCACCGGCAATCCCGACGGCGAGATCGACCGCCAGTACGTCGACTCGACCAAGCTGCGCGAGTTGACCGGGTGGCAACCAGAGGTGGAGCTGCGGGATGGCCTGATCCGCACCCTCGACTGGTACCGGGACCACCCCGAGTTGCGTCCGTAAGCCCGACAGCGGCCCCGGCTAGGCTGATTGTCATGTGCGGGCGCTTTACCGTCACCACCAAAGACACGAAGAAGATCGCCGACCGCTTCGAGGTCGAGCTGGAAAAAGCCCTGGAGCGGCGCTCGGCCGCAGCGGCGAAGGAGAGCGTCAAGGACGGCAGCGAGGAGAAATCGCCGCCGGGACTTGGGCGCTTCAACGTGGCGCCGACGCAGGAGGTGCTCGTCGTCCGCGCCTCG